>NZ_JADDYG010000824.1:85223-93716 GCF_015163535.1 Vibrio sp. OPT46
GTGACGAGCTAGGCCAACCGGGTGATCGCTTTGTGTCTCACTTCAAGCAAGTACGCGATGCTGGCCTTGGGGTAACGGTCCATGCTGGTGAAGCAGCAGGTGCAGAGAGCATGTGGCAAGCAATCAATGAGCTGGGCGCAACTCGTATCGGTCACGGCGTAAAAGCGATTCACGATCCAAAACTGATGGATTACCTAGCAGAAAACCGCATTGGTATTGAATCTTGCCTGACGTCAAACTACCAAACAAGTACGGTAGAAACGCTAGAAAACCACCCTCTCAAGCAGTTCCTAGAGCATGGCGTTCTTGCGTGTCTGAACACTGACGATCCAGCGGTTGAAGGTATCGAACTGCCATACGAATACGAAGTAGCGGCACCAGCCGCTGGTCTGAGCCAAGACCAGATTCGCCAAGCGCAAATCAATGGCCTTGAGATTGCATTCCTTTCAGAAGCAGAAAAAGCGGAACTGAGAGAAAAAGTAAAAGATCGCGCTTAAATCCAGCAAAAACATAAAAAAATGCCAGCATCTGCTGGCATTTTTTATATCTTGAATCTGTATCTCGGATTAAATAACACGAGAGAACTGTTGCTGACGTGCCTTTGCTCGTAGGTATTTATCGAAGCTCATACAAATATTACGGATCAATAAACGACCTCGCAGCGTCACACGAATTTCATTATCATCCACTTCTACTAGCTCATCGTTAATAAAGGTCTGAAGTAGCTGCAAATCTTCTTTAAAGTACTGTTCAAACCTCACTTTAAACTCAGACTCAATGGCTTTCTTGTCTAATTTGAAGTTACAAATCAGCTGCTTAATCACTTCGCGACGGAGCAAATCATCAGAGTCCAGCGAGACCCCTTTCCACAGAGCGTGACGAAGTTCGTTGACTTGAGCGTAGTATTTCTTCAGCTCTTTCTGGTTTTGCGCGTACGTATCGCCGATCATCGAGATTGCAGAAACACCAAAGCCAACCAAGTCACATTCACCTTGTGTGGTGTAGCCTTGGAAATTGCGATGCAAAATACCTTCGCGCTGGGCAACAGCAAGTTCATCGTCCGGCAAAGCAAAGTGGTCCATACCGATAAATTGGTAGCCAGCACCAGTCAGTGTCGCGATGGTGTCTTGCAGAATTGCCATCTTCTCTTCTGCCTTTGGCAGATCTTCGTCTTTAATCTTACGCTGCGCTGCAAATAGCTGTGGCATGTGCGCGTAGTTAAACACGGATAGACGGCCCGGCTGCATCTCTAGTACTTGTTCTAGAGTCTTGGCAAAAGATTCTTTGGTCTGCTTCGGTAAACCGTAAATCAAATCTAGGTTCGTCGAACGAAAGCCTAACTCTTTTGCGCGCGCAACCATCGCAACGATGAACTCTTCATCTTGCTCACGATTCACTAGCTTTTGCACTTCTTTGTTGAAGTCCTGAACACCGATGCTCAAGCGATTGAAGCCTTCACTACGCAGATGATCCAGCATGGTCAGCTCGATTTCACGCGGGTCAACCTCGATACTGATTTCAGCATCGCTGCTAAAAGTAAACTCTTGGCGTAGCAGGCTCATTACACGCGTGATTTGCTTTTCAGAGAGAAACGTCGGTGTACCACCACCAAAATGCAATTGCGTCACGGTGCGACCAACAAGTAATGCAGCACGTTGACGAATTTCGTGTTCAAGCACGTCGAGGTATTCATCCGCTTTGTGCGAATGGCGTGTAATGACTTTATTACATCCACAGTAGTAACAAAGCTTGTGACAGAACGGAATGTGTACGTACAGCGATAATGGGCGTTCTGGGTATTGAGTGCATGCCATATCATAATCAGAAATGGTGAACGCTTCATGAAACTCCAGCGCCGTTGGGTACGACGTATAACGAGGCCCGGAATAGTTGTACTTATCCAATACCGCTTGATCCCAGACGATTTGCTGTTTCGATTCAGTGTGTTGATTCGACATGGTGGTACTTTCCGTTAAATGCTAGGGCAACGAAAGCCGTCACCCGATATTCAGAGCCGCTATTTTGCCATACGACGATGACAAGCGTGGCAACGCCGACTGGCTTTTTAAGTATAAAACTAAAGAAGTGCTAGCGTGATCACGATACCCCCATTAGTCATAAGGAGACTATTGGGGGTCGCGCTTAAATCATCTGAATATTGATTTGATTATTCAGTGGCTGGACGTTTTTCTGCAACACTTTGAGCTCCTCAATAATCGCATCAGTGAGGCGGCTTTCCGCTTTATGACGCGTCAAGTTCTGTTGCATACGCTCTTTCTTGGCAAGTTGTTGGCGTTCTTCGCCACGCGCCATATCTTTCACTATGTGGTAAAGCTCAGAAATCGCAGGGTACGTTTTATCGAAATCAACGCGGTCTTCACCTTGTACATAATCCATGATGTTATACACACGGATACTGATTTCAGATAAATCGCACTGGCCTTGAATGCCCGCCTGACACAAGGTATGCACATTCTCAAAAATGTTGGCGTTACGTTTGTCTATCGCCAATTTTTGATGCTTCAGCTGCAATTCCTTTTGCTTTTTCAATTGAAGCAGAAGGTAACCTGCATAAGAAGCGAGTGCGATGATAATCACAACACCAGCAATAGCTAATAAGGTTACATTCATAGCTTAATTATCCTTTATAGTCGTCGAAATTAATGTCGTCGAAATCTGCCAGCAAGTCATCATCGTTGCGCGTGCTTTTCTCAGCAGGTGCAGTGAAGTCTTCCTCTTCTTCAGGTTCCAACAAACCTAGTTGGTCCATTAGCTTCTCAATGCGATCGAGTTTCTCATCGACGAATTTCTGTAGACCTGTGCCCAGGTTTTCACCCGCTTCAATACGGTCTAGCAACACGTTCAATTGCGCGTCATTTTCTAGCATCTCTAGTTCTTGCTCTGCCGACAAACGACGCTCTTGCTTCGTCATTTTCTTCGCAGGTTCAACAATCAGAGGTATTTTCTTTTTGCTGCCTAAGCGCGGGTCGCGATTTTGTGCAGCAGCTTGCTTTTTCTGCTCGTTAACTTCTGAGTTACGGTTACCCGTTTTCAGACCTTTACGCTTTTTAGCACGCTTGCGTAAGCGGCCTTCCACATCAGATTCTGTACGGTTACGAGTTACAACAAACTCAGGTGCACCAGCGGCACCTGGTTTTCTAGATTTTTTACTACGGCTCATTACTGGGGTTTCCTCAGTAAAATTACATCATTACCAATAAATTCGAGTTCGAGCTTATCCCGCTCTGCTAGGAACTGGAACGTGTCACGACTAAAGAACACTACGTGAGTGAGATCGTTCTTATAATGCCATGATTTGAAAGCCTCCACGTCGATGACCATTTTCGTCATCAGGCCTATCCAGCCCCCTGGCTTAACTAAATTCAACCATTGCTTCCACACCAAATCTGGGTGGTAGAGGTGCTCTATCACCTCTGTTGCTGTCATGAAGTCGTACGTTTTTTCTAAAACCGACGTATCAGGGTGGTAGTAGAGATCGTACAACGCCATGTTGTGCCCCGCCTCTTCCAGCATCAAGGAGAGCGTTGGGCCAGGACCACAACCAAAGTCGATACCATTTGATTGTGGAGAAATTCGCTCTGTGATCGGGTCAGTAATACGCGACAAAAAGCGTCGGTAACCCAAATCATCGGGGTTGTTCTCATGCAAATCATAGTGAGCTTTTTCGCTTTCCGCATCCAAACGTTGGTCTGGATTTACGAATACCAAGCTGCACTGCTCACATTGAAGATATTCACGACGCTTATCTTCAAAATAATGGTGAGTGCGCTGATTTTGGCATAAAGGACAGGTATGCATGCTGACTTCCTCAAACAGGGATGCGAAACATACCAGAAAGTGAACTCGGATTGGAGTGTTGTTGAGTATTTTTTCAGCAATTTTTGTTAAAAAACTTTGTTTACAACCTATAAAGCTAAATAAGTGCAGTAATATCAATTCAAGTTACGACTGAGCAAGTCAACGGATATAAAAAAAGCGACAGTCAGACTGTCGCTTTCTAAGTGCCATCAATTGGCGAAACTGTGTTGCACACATTTGGTGCACCAATGATCCCTTTGTTTTTAGAGCTTTCCCTGCCAAAAAGAGTTGTTTTTCATCTTCCTGATGAATTTTGGCTATCCGTTTACTTCCTGTCTACTGAGCAACTTCCTGTGCCTGATCCGTTTCACTGTCTTAACCGTCAGACGAGATGACCATCCTTATCTGATAGGCTCCCTACCTATCTAAATCCCTTTCTAAATCACCAAGCATCCGAGCTACATCCTTGGAGACCTAAACCGTGGTCTTAAATCCTTACATTCACTCCCTGTGAACGACTTCTACTTTACGCCATCCCGTTATGCTCACAAGTAATGGGTTGAAAAAATAATCCGCCTATTTTTCTAAAAAATCAAAATTATCATTTAATCAAAAACTTAAAAACACTAACAAGAAAAAGCCAACATCAAGTATGGCAAATGTCTCACAAACTGCCGAGCCAACTATCGCTTTCGCATCCAAACTCGACTGTGATATCTGTCACGAACAAAAATGCCCTAGTGGATTCACTAGGGCATTTTTGTACAAGTTGCTCGAACGATGTAGGGACATCTACCCAACCAGCTCAAGATGCAGGTTCTTGAGCGATTTAGGTATATTAGTGCAGACCGCCAACGTATTTAGACAGCACTTCGATATCTTCGTCTGTCATTTTCTTCGCGATGTCGCGCATCATGGCATTCATATCATTACCACGGTCGCCATCACGGAATTTTTCTAGCTGAGCTTTGATGTAGTCAGCATGCTGACCAGAAATTTTCGGGAAACCTGAAAGCTCAGTACCATTGCCACGAGGACCATGACATGCAATACATGCGGTTAGGCCACGCTCGGCATCACCAGCGGTATAAAGCGTTTTGCCTTTTGCTACTACATCTTCAGGTGTTGAGTTTTCTGAAACTGGTAGCGAAGCGTAGTAAGCAGATAGGTCTGCGATATCTTCATCGCTCAGTGGCATTGCCATACCACTCATTACAGGATCGTAACGACCTTGTTTACCACCACTTGTCATGCCTAGCTTAAGTTCTTTTAACTGCTTCTCAAGATACTTAGCGTGTTGGCCTGCGAGTTTCGGGTACGTTGTTATTGCACTGTTGCCATCTGCTCCGTGACAGGCGACACAGGTTTGTGATTTTGCTTTACCAGCCTCAATATTACCTTGGGCCCATACTGAGCAACTGGCTAAAAGACTCAAAATTAGCGCTAATTTCTTCATGACATTCCATTATAATTATCAAGCTTCCAGTACCACGGAATGTGAACATACCGCGTACACTCATGGTACAATAGGCGACCTTATGCCGAGCACGGTTATTTTACACATTTTCACAAAAAAGTAATCAATCGACTACACAAAGTCGAGATGGAGTTAACAGTGAGCGTAAAAATTCATTACCAAAATACGCATTTCATCACCAGCGCACCCGATATTCGTCACCTGCCGGAAGACGAAGGTGTCGAAATTGCGTTTGCAGGACGCTCAAACGCTGGTAAATCGAGTGCACTTAACCGTCTAACTAATCAAAAAAGCTTAGCCAAGACATCAAAGACACCTGGTCGTACGCAATTAATCAACCTTTTCAAAGTAGAAGAAGGTTGTCACATTGTCGATCTACCTGGATACGGTTTTGCTCAAGTACCGGTAGAGATGAAAAACAAATGGCAGAAATCTTTGGGTGAATACCTACAGAAACGCGAGTGCCTAAAAGGCTTAGTGGTTCTAATGGACATTCGTCATCCAATGAAAGATCTCGACCAACAAATGATTTTCTGGGCCATCGATAGCCACATTCCTGTGCAAGTTTTGCTAACCAAAGCAGATAAACTAAAAAGTGGTGCACGCAAACAAACTCTACTGAAAGTTCGTAAGCAAGTAGAAACTTTCGGTGGTGACGTTTCTGTTGATGTGTTCTCTTCACTGAAAGGATTAGGTGTCGATCAGCTACGTGCAAAACTGGATACCTGGTTTGCACCAGCACTAGCACACCTGATAGAAGAAGACGAACAAGAGATACCAGCGAGCGATGAAGAATAATTAACAATATTTGTTAAATTTCTTCGACACGGCCCTGCCATTTGGTGGGGCTTTTGTTTATCTGAACTAAATAACAGGCAATAAAAATCCCCGCCTTCCTGGCAGGGATAACGGGAGAGAAAAATTGGTAATTATTGTTATGTGACGAAGCATTGCTGAACTGAGATTCGATTTCAATAGGTTAAAAAGCGCTCTTGTTTCCTGTGTATCACCAAACATTCACTCCAAAAACACCCAATAGCGTTACAATTCAGACAGTTAAGCCAAGCAAATCTTCAAAAAGATGTAACTTAGTTTCTTTCAAGAAAAAATAATAGTGTGACTGGCGTAAATTTACAGGATGAATAACGCAATAAATTTGAAGGAAAAATCGAGATTTTGCAGTGACTTAGAAAGGTCAAAAAAGAAGGTTTTTGAAGGCTAACTTTAAGCTTCTGATCCAAAAGAATAATTTTCTTTCGCCCAATAAAAAACGCCCCAGTCAAAAACTGACTGGGGCGGCTGAATCAGCCTAATCCAATAACGTGAAACAAAAGGTCTGAAAGATAGAACATCTTACCTCTGTACCCTACGAGTATTAATGTACAACAATTGGTCAGAATTGCAAAGAATTTTTGTAGTTTTTTTTCATGAAATTTTTATTAAGCAACATCAAAGTTAACTTTGCGCTAGCTTTTTTAATCTCAAAAAAAAGCCAGCGTTTGTGCGCTGGCTCATAATTAATTGGTTATTTTGGTCTAAAAGTGACTAATGAGCTTGATCCCAGTTATCACCGTGACCTGCTTCTGCAACCAACGGTACTTTTAGCTCTGCTGCAGATTCCATCAATTTCTGTACTTTACTTTCAATTTCGGACAATGATAACTCTTCAACTTCAAAGACCAATTCATCGTGTACTTGCATTAATAACTTCACACGACCATTGCCTTCTTCCTGAATCCACTGATCAACCAACAGCATCGCTTTCTTAATGATGTCCGCTGCCGTACCTTGCATTGGTGCGTTGATTGCCGCACGTTCAGCAGCTTTACGACGCATCCCGTTGCGCGATTTGATTTCTGGCAAATGCAAACGTCGACCAAAAATCGTTTCAACATACCCTTTATCTGCTGCTGTGCTGCGTGTGTCTTCCATGTACTGCATCACGCCTGGGTAACGTTCAAAGTATGTATCCATGTACGCTTGAGCCTCACCACGAGGAATGCCTAATTGCTTCGCCAAACCAAACGCACTCATGCCGTAAATAAGACCGAAATTAACCGCTTTCGCACGACGACGTTGCTCACTTGAAACGTCCTCAATAGAAACACCCATGATTTCTGCTGCGGTTGCCGCGTGGATATCTTTGCCATCACGGAATGCATTCAATAAAGCTTGGTCGCCAGAAAGGTGCGCCATGATGCGCAGTTCGATTTGCGAGTAGTCGACCGCTAAGATTTTATGCCCTGATGGCGCGACAAACGCTTGACGAATACGACGGCCAGCTTCGTTACGAATTGGAATGTTCTGTAAGTTCGGATCAGTAGAAGATAGACGACCCGTTGCAGTCACTGCTTGGTGGTAAGAAGTATGCACGCGCCCCGTTGATGGGTTGATCATCTTCGGCAGTTTGTCGGTGTAAGTTGATTTTAGCTTCGCCAAACCACGGTATTCCAAAATCAGTTTTGGTAGTGGGTAGTCTAGCGCGAGTTCTTGCAGAACTTCTTCATTCGTCGATGGTGTGCCTGATGGCGTTTTCTTCACAACCGGTAAACCCATTTTTTCAAATAGGATGGCTTGTAATTGCTTTGGCGAGTTCATGTTAAACTCTTGCTCTGCAATTTCGTACGCTTTCTTTTCAAGCTCATCAAGGCGAGCGGTAATCTCGACCGACTGCGCACTCAGCTTCATTTCATCGATAAAGACCCCAGTGCGTTCAATGCGCGAAAGAACTGGCACCAACGGCATTTCAATCTCTTCGTAAACTGTCTTCAGGCTTTCATCCTGCTCGATATTAGCAAACAAGCGATTGTGCAGACGAAGGGTCACATCCGCATCTTCTGCCGCGTATGGCGATGCTTGTTCCAGTTCGATTTGGTTAAACGTAAGCTGATTTTTGCCTTTACCTGCAATTTGCTCAAAAGAAATGCAGCTGTGCTGTAGGAAGCGAAGCGCCAAGCTGTCCATATCGTGTTTACCGCCGACACTGTTGTAGATATACGATTCCAACATCGTGTCGTGCTTAATACCTTTTAGCTCAATGTCGTAACGAGCGAGTACAGACGCATCATACTTTAAGTTTTGACCGACTTTTGCTTTCGCTGCATCTTCAAGAATTGGCTTCAGCTGTTCTAGTACCCAATCACGATCAAGCTGTTCAGGCGCATCTAAATAGTCATGTGCAACTGGCACATAAGCCG
>NZ_JADDYG010000824.1:93726-124918 GCF_015163535.1 Vibrio sp. OPT46
GATACCTTTTAGCTCAATGTCGTAACGAGCGAGTACAGACGCATCATACTTTAAGTTTTGACCGACTTTTGCTTTCGTTGCATCTTCAAGAATTGGCTTCAGCTGTTCTAGTACCCAATCACGATCAAGCTGTTCAGGCGCATCTAAATAGTCATGTGCAACTGGCACATAAGCCGCAATACCTTCATCGACAGCGAATGACAAACCAACTAGATTCGCTAGCATGTAATCTAGGTTATCGGTCTCCGTATCAAATGCAAACAGCTCAGCCGTTTGAAGTTTATCTAGCCAAGCATTGAAGGTTTCTTTATCCAGAATTGTTTCATATTGGCTGCGATCGATTGTTACCGCAGAAGTTTCCATCTCGGCTTGAGAAGAAGAAGCTTGTGAAGATCCTGCAAGCTCTACGGCCTCCACAGATCCAGAACCGCCTTCAAGTAGTTCATTCAACCAAGATTTAAACGTCAGTTGGCCATACAGCTTCACTAATTCGTCTTTATTTGGTTCCGCTTTCAGCAATGATTCTGGCGTTTCCTCAAGCTCAACATCCAATTTGATGGTCGCGAGCTCATACGAAAGCATGGCATTTTCTTTGTTGTCGATGAGCTTTTTCGCCATGGTTTTAGAACCACGGAAACCAAGCCCTGCAATATCATCGAGGTTTTCATACAACTTCGTCAGACCACCAATACCTTGCAGTAGTGCGGTCGCTGTTTTATCACCGACACCCGGTACACCAGGAATGTTATCTACTTTATCGCCCATCAGTGCTAAGTAGTCGATGATCAATTCAGGTGGAATGCCAAACTTTTCAACCACACCTTCACGATCCATTACGACGTTCGTCATGGTGTTGATCAAGGTAATGTTATCATCCACTAGCTGCGCCATGTCTTTATCACCAGTACTGATCAATACAGGCATGCCCTTTTGTGATGCTTGGTATGCTAACGTACCGATGACGTCATCCGCCTCGACGCCAGGAACACAGATCAGCGGCAAACCCATTGCACGAATAACATTGTGTAATGGTTCAATTTGACAACGCAGGTCATCCGGCATTGGCGGACGATTCGCTTTGTATTCTGCATACATATCATCACGAAAGGTTTTTCCCTTTGCATCGAAAACCACCGCGATGCGCTCAGACGCAAACTGACGCATCATGCTGCGTAACATGTTCACGACGCCGTAAACGGCATTAGTTGGAATTTCACCATTGCTCATGGTGCCCGGGTAGGCGTGAAAAGCGCGATATAGGTAAGAAGAGCCGTCGATAAGGATCAACGGATTTTCAGGAATACTTGCCATAATTGTCTGTATCCAATTCAGTACTTGAGAGATCTGCCTAGGATGCCATGACTGCTGATCTGAATCTATCTTGTTCGCTCGATCTAGGTCGCGTAAATTTTTCCGACTTTATTCACGAAAACACCACCTCCTGTGGATAACTCTGTTTATAGAAATTATCCACTGGTTATCCAATAACAAAAAACACAAGAAAACACCAACCCAAACCATTGATTAATAACAACAAATTCGCATAACGGCGAGAAGATCAACGATCCTAAAATGATCATCGCATGTGGAAAAGATATTAATAGTGACGTCAAATAGAAATCGTAGAAAAGAAAAAAGCGACCCGAATGGGGTCGCCTAGCAGAAGTGGTAAAGCAAATTCTGTAAATAGAGCAGCTTAACCAAGAAGCTATAAATTACACTGGAAGCAATGTGAGCAATGTCGTGTCAAAAAGAATTCGTGCAAGTTCTCGGAAAAATGTTTCATCACTTCTCAACTTTCAGTTAATTAACTTCTGTTAATAAGTCACTCAACGTCCTTGTGAACTTTCCTCATTCCCTAAGACAGGTTTAATAATAATGATTCTCATTTCGTAGTCAACAGTTAAATGAGAAAAAATCTCATTTATTTTCACATTGCTTTAATGAAATGCACTCGAGATTCTCGAAGATTTACTTTTTCTTCAAACTTTTCAATTATATAGCCATTTCTCAATAACAAGCGAAGCATAGCCGGAAACTGGTTTCGAGATTTCACTTTTAATGTGTTGTAGCCTTGTTCTGCCACCCAATCCTCTTGAGCTTCCAAAAGCAGTTGTGCCACGCCTTCATTTCGAGCTTCAGGGACAACACCACCTAACCAGCTATAGAAAACACCATCCTCTAATTCGTAACCTATTTTGAAGCCGACAAACGTGCCATTTTTTTCTGCAACGAGGATTAAACTGTTTTTCTCTTCTAAACGTTGAGTCATGGAGTCTACCGTTTCTCCTTTCGAAAACTCGGTAACACGCGCCACAACTTGAAGTGCTTCTTCCAATGTGCCTTCACGAATCAGCATTGTCATTGTTCTCTTCTCCAAAATAAAAATACCCAAGCACCTTGGATTGTTACTGTTGTAATCCGCCTGAGGTTACTTGGGTATATACAGACGAACAACTCTTGTTGGTCTGGTATTTCTCACTGAGCGATAATTACTCTTCTGTCGCTTCCGGAGTACGATTTAGGTGTTGAGCAGTTTGTGCATTCTCTTCTGCCAACCACTCAGCAACGTCTTTCGCAAAGTACGTTAAGATGCCATCTGCACCTGCACGTTTGAAGCACAATAGTGATTCCATCACAATTTCACGCTCTTTGAGCCAGCCATTCATGATCGCCGCTTTATGCATCGCGTACTCGCCAGAGACTTGATAAGCAAATGTCGGTACTTGAAGTTCAGTTTTTACTCGGCGAACTACATCTAAGTATGGCATACCAGGTTTAACCATCACCATGTCCGCACCTTCATTGATGTCTAGCGCCACTTCGTGAATCGCTTCATCAATGTTTGCTGGGTCCATTTGGTAGTTTTTCTTGTTGCCGCCTTTTAGATTTGAAGAAGAGCCAACCGCATCACGGAATGGTCCGTAGTAGTTCGATGCGTACTTAGCCGAGTAAGCCATGATTTGAGTATGAATGTAGCCCGCGTTTTCTAATGCTTCGCGGATCTTACCAATTCGGCCATCCATCATGTCTGAAGGCGCGACTACGTCAGCACCCGCTTCTGCATGAGACAAAGCCTGCTTAACCAATACTTCTGTGGTTTCATCATTCATTACGTAGCCATCTTCATCGATGATGCCGTCTTGGCCATGTGTCGTGAATGGGTCGAGTGCCACGTCGGTGATTACACCAATTTGAGGAATGTGTTCTTTAAGCGCTCGTACTGCTCGCTGAACCAAACCTTCTGGGTTGTAGGCTTCAGTAGCACATAAGCTTTTAGCGTCTTGGTTTACGACAGGGAAAAGCGCGATTGCTGGAACGCCTAGATTTGCAAGGTATTGTGCTTCTTCTAGCATTAAATCAATCGACAAACGCTCTACACCCGGCATGGACTCCACGCTCTCACGACGATCTTTACCCATAAGAATGAACATTGGGTAAATCAGATCATTAACAGAAAGTTGGTTCTCAGCCATCAAACGACGACTAAAATCGTGCTTACGTAAACGACGCATACGGCGTGCAGGGAATGGACCTTGAATTGATACAGACACCATTTTCTCCTTGTCTGGACGGTTATGATGATCAAATCATCTGGTGAACAAAATCATATCACTCTTGATGCATGTTGCGAGTGACAATCTGGAAAAAGGTAATGAAAAAAACTGAAAATGACCCAGCACTCACACTCAAGTATACTTCGAATACGAAACCAACCATGAAGCACAGAGAGTAACGATGATCGATACCCACGCGCACATCTATGCTAGCGAATTTGATAACGACCGCGATGAAGTAGTACAACGCGCCTTAACGCAAGGCATTAATAAAATCCTGTTGCCAAACATCGATCTGGACTCAATTGAGCCCATGCTAAAAACCGAAGCGGCATATCCTGACGTATGCCACTCAATGATGGGGCTGCACCCTTGCTATGTGGATAACAACGTTGAACAAACGTTGGAGATCATCCGCGGTTGGTTTGAGAAACACAAGTTTATTGCGGTGGGCGAAATCGGTATCGACCTATATTGGGATAAAACCTATCGTGCTGAGCAAGAAATGGCGTTCGTAGCTCAACTTAACTGGGCAAAAGAGATGGATTTACCGGTCGTTATCCACACTCGTGATTCGATTGGAGAAACACTCACTTTGCTGCAACAAGAGCAAGATGGTCGTCTGCGTGGTGTATTCCACTGTTTTGGAGGCGGCTTAGAAGAAGCACAAGCAATCAATGAGCTAGGCTTCCACTTAGGCTTAGGTGGCGTATCAACCTTTAAGAATGGCGGGATGGATAAAGTCATTCCACATTTGGATATGCAGTGGGTCATTTTAGAAACCGACTGTCCATATTTAGCGCCGGTGCCACACCGTGGTAAACGTAATGAACCAGCCTACACTTCTCTCGTTGCACAACGTGTTGCCGACTTGCGTGATGTCGACATCGCAACCATCGATGCCATAACGACTGAGAATGCCAAAAAGCTGTTTAATATTTAGTTCACGAGAATTGAAAAAAGCGACGAAATCAACGTCGCTTTTTTATCACCTAAACTATTGAATGAACGATTCAACCCGTTGAAATAGTAGAACAATCCATACAAAATTATTGATAAACATAATAATTAACTAGCAACTCTACTTACTTCTCATATCGTCACTTTACTTCGTCCGCTTTGCAAAACTGTCGACAACTCGACACATTATTTTTCTATACTGATTTACGCCCATTAATTAGCGCAAATGTAAAACAGCATGAATATGGAAATTGAAGTGTGTACACATGGTGCTTACTTACAACGCGTACCGCGCAGTTTTTTTCAAAAGCTGCTGGGCATCAAGGAAGTATACGTATGCACAAAATGTGGTTACGTCATGAAAGTTAAGTAATTAGCCCAAGAAAAAACCAACCGCAAAAAAAAGCGGCTCAATTGAGCCGCTTTTCACATCTAGATTAGCCTTATTCTTCGGTTTCCGCTTCTACTTCTTCGCTTCGACGAGTATAAAAACGCGCGAAGAACAAACCGACTTCAAACAGTAAACACATCGGAATAGCGAGTAAGGTTTGCGAGATCATGTCTGGTGGCGTTAACACCATACCTACGACAAACGCAGCCACTATAATATAAGGACGTTTCTGTCTTAAATCTTCTGGTGTAGTGGCCCCAGTCCAACACAACAAAATAATCGCAACAGGCACCTCGAATGCGATACCAAACGCCATAAATAGCGCCAGCACAAAGTCGAGATAACTCGAGATATCAGTTGCAAACTCTACTCCACCAAGAGAGATGGCGGTAAAGAAGCCAAACACCAATGGAAATACCACGAAGTAGGCAAATGCCACTCCACAGTAGAACAATAGCGAACTAGAGAACAGCAGTGGCATGATCAATCGACGTTCATGCTTGTACAAACCTGGCGCTACAAATGCCCACACTTGATACAAGATAAACGGCACCGCAATAAATACCGAAGCGATTAACGTCAACTTCAGTGGCGTGAAAAAGGGTGAAGCCACATCCGTAGCAATCATGGTTGCGCCTTCAGGTAGACGCTCTACTAAAGGTGCGGAAACAAACTCGTAAATGTGGTTAGAGAAATAAATTAGTCCGACAAACACCACCAACACTGCCAAAATTGAGCGCAGTAGTCGGTTGCGAAGCTCCAACAAATGACTAATTAAAGGTTGTGTCTGCTCGACGGTAGACATGGCAAACCTCTTATTAAAAACCAGATCAAAAAGGAGCTACCAATCACTAGTAGCTCCTCCTAATGAGACTATTCGGCTTTCTTATCTGCCGCTGTAACCTTGCTCTCTTGCGCTTTCTCTACCTTTTCTGCTGCTGGCTCTGTTTTTACAGGCTCAGCCTCTGAATCGGTGTTCTTTGCGTAAGGACGATTTACAGATTGCGCTGCCTTCTTCAACTCTTCAACTGAAGATTTCAACTCAGGGGACAAATCATCCATCCCCATTTGTTCTGCTTTGCGCAAGTTTTCTTGCAGCTCTTGGACTTTCAGCTCGTGTGACAATTCGTCTTTGACGCTATTTGCCATACTCTTAGCGGCACCGATAAAGCGAGACACGCTGCGAATAGCATGAGGCAAACGCTCCGGCCCAAGAACGACCAGACCAACAACAGATATTAATACCAGTTCCCAAAAACCGATATCAAACACGTTTTACGCCTGCTCTTTGTCTTTTTTCGTTTCAGGAGCAGCTTCTTTTTTCTGCTGCTCTTCTAGACTTTTTGGTTCGAAGTCTGCGTCTTTGTCATTTTTCGCAGGTTCATCTTCGCTCATCGCTTTTTTGAAGCCCTTAACGGCACCACCCAGATCGCCACCGATACCGCGTAGTTTCTTTGTTCCGAATAGCAATACAACAATTACAGCAATGATTAGAAGTTGCCAAACACTGATACCACCCATTCTCTTTACCTCGGGTCTTTAAACAAACAAAAATATTTCAAGAGTTTAACGTCTATTGACGATAAGCTCGCCAACTAAGCAGCCAAAATGTGACACCTGCGATACCGCAGGCCAACGAAAGCTGCTCAAAAGCATCGTTCACCAATATTGCCGAGCATACGACTAAAGTCGCGCCAACGCCAAAAAAAAACTTTCCTGTCGCCTGCTGGCGCTTGCTCTGGCGATACCCTTGATAAAGCTGATCCATACGTTGATTCATCGCTTTACCTTGTTTCAGGCTATCGTAAAGTAGCTCTGGCAGTTCAGGTAATTTCTCTGCCCAAAATGGTGCGCGGTCTTTAATCGCATTCACTAGAGCTTGCGGCCCAACTTGATTCATCATCCATTCTTCCAGGAATGGTTTTGCGGTCTCCCACAAATCAAGTTGAGGATATAGCTGCCTACCAAGCCCTTCCACGTACAACAGCGTTTTTTGCAACAGTACAAGTTGTGGCTGAACCTCCATATTGAATCGACGTGCCGTGTTGAACAAATTCAACAACACATAACCAAAGGAGATTTCGCACAATGGCTTAGCAAAAATAGGCTCACACACAATGCGAATCGCGAACTCAAACTCATCGACATTGGTATCCGCAGGCACCCACCCTGAATCCACATGTAACTCAGCCACTCGGCGGTAGTCACGATTGAAAAACGCCAGGAAGTTTTCCGCCAGATAACGCTTGTCTTCGCTATTAAGTGTACCAACGATTCCGCAATCTAGCCCTATCCACATTGGGTTCTCTGGATGTTCGGGTTTGACGAACACATTACCCGGATGCATATCGGCATGAAAAAAGCTGTCTCGGAACACCTGAGTGAAGAACACACTCACACCGCGTTCCGCGAGCAATTTCATATTGGTGCCATTTGCTTTCAAGCCTTCAATATCAGAGACTTGAATGCCATATATTCGCTCAGAAACCATGACAGTTTCATTACTGAAGTCGGGAAAAACTTCAGGAACATACAATTCTTCGCTGCCCTCAAAGTTGCGGCGCAACTGAATGGCATTCGCCGCCTCACGTCGCAAGTCGAGTTCATCAAGCAGGGTTTTCTCGTACTCACGCACGACTTCAACTGGTTTTAAACGACGTGCTTCAGGCATCGCTCCGGCGACTATACGCGCCATTCGGTGCATCAGTTTTAGATCTGAATCAATGACTGGGCGAATATCTGGGCGGATAACCTTTAATACCACTTCTTGGTTAGTGTCTTTTATGCGCGCAGTATGTACCTGAGCAATCGACGCAGACGCCAGTGGTTTGATATCAAACTCGGTAAACCATTTTTCTAACGGACCACCTAATGCTTGCTCCATCTGCTTTTTTGCCAACTCGCCATCAAAAGGCGCGACTTGGTCTTGAAGTAAAGCTAGGGGATCAGCGATATGCGGAGGAAATAAGTCACGGCGCGTCGACATCATCTGACCGAACTTAATCCAAACCGGCCCCAGCTCTTGCAGTGCTAAACGCAGACGTTCACCGAGTGGTTTTTCTGGGTGCTTGTTCTTAATCCAAAACAAGCTTTTGCGCAGTAAAAGCGGCGCTTTGGTCAGTTGGTGATCGGGAAGCAGCTCATCTAAGCCGTATTCCAGTTGTACTTTGGCGATGTGGTATAAGCGCTTTAGTTCTGCTGGCGTCATGGTTTCTCCAATGCAGGCTTATCTGCATCCAGCTTATTCAGCAAAGCCGTTAAACGAGCTTCAATGCGAGAAGCCTGGCTGCGAACCTCATCAACTTGGTCGCAAAAATAGGCCACTTCTAACGGAGCGGGAGCCAGTTTCCATTCTTCAGTCACTACTTGCGCAAGATGACGCTGGTGTTTTTCTGCTTGAGACGCAAGAAAGTTGCCGATGTTTTTTGAACCTTGCACAAAGGTATGTGCGGCGACATCGCCAGTCACGCGAGACAACCACTCTTCAACATCTGGTTTGCAATCCACCATCAACTGAGAGAATTTCTGCGCCAATTGAATATCGCCTTCGAGTTCAAGTTTATCTTGTTTAATAAGACGAGTGATGTTGGCCTGATCGCGCAGCTCTGGTAACACACTCAAGTTGAGCGATAGATAGCAGTTAGGCTGCCCTTCGTAATGACCGAGCACATCAATTTGCTGACTAAAAACGAATGTCAGTGTTTTATTGATCTCTTTCAGGTGAACTTGAATAACTTGACCTTTTAGACGCGCTAAACGACGGCCCAATGCAGGGTCGTCTTTGATCAGTGTATTCAGTGACGTTTCAATCACAGCGGTGATAAGTGGTTCAAATGGCATGCCGTTAACCCTTAGAATTTATAACCGCGATGCAAAGCCACAATACCACCAGTTAAGTTGTAGTATTTGGTGTTTTCAAAACCTGCTTCTTGCATCATGCCTTCCAGCGTTTCTTGGTCTGGATGCATACGGATTGACTCCGCTAGGTAGCGGTAACTCTCTGAGTCATTCGCAACTAGCTCACCGATTCTCGGCAACAAGTGGAATGAATATGCGTCGTATACTTTCGATAACGGCTCTAGCACTGGTTTTGAAAATTCCAACACCAATAGACGGCCGCCTGGCTTCAGTACGCGGAACATTGAACGAAGCGCTTTGTCTTTGTCAGTCACATTACGCAAACAAAAACTGATGGTGATGACATCAAAATAATCATCTGGGAACGGCAGTTCTTCTGCGTTGGCTTGAACGTAATGCACGTTACCCACAATACCGTTATCACGCAGTTTATCGCGACCAACGTTAAGCATTGAGTTATTGATATCGGCAAGGATGACATGGCCTTCATCGCCAACAATGCGCGAGAATTTCGCCGTCAAATCCCCCGTACCACCACCTAGGTCAAGAATACGTTGGCCAGGGCGAGCGCCACTACAATCGATAGTGAAGCGCTTCCAAAGGCGGTGAATACCACCTGACATCAGGTCATTCATGATGTCGTATTTTGTTGCCACGGAGTGGAATACTTCGGCAACCTTAGTCACTTTTTCGTCTTTTGCCACTGTAGAGAAACCAAAGTGAGTGGTTTCATTCTCTAACGCTGTATTGGATTGCAAACTTGTGTCCGTCATTCTAATTCCTCTTAGGCAGCGCTTTCCTCTACGGGGCGTTTGTTGACAAATAAAATCGCCCACTGCACTGCGGGCGATTAGTTTACTTTATCCTCAGCCGGATGTCTTTCTACTAACGGGTCATTTTCTGAAAATGCATCACTCTGCGCTAACTGCGCGAGGTCGGAAGAAATCGGTCGTTTAATTTCAACTCCCAAGTGTTTAAAGCTTTCGGCTTGGCGAATCACATTTCCGCGCCCTGTGGCAAGCTTGTTCATCGCACCTTGATAGCTTTGATTCGCCTTATCCAGCGCACCGCCGAGCCCCTCCATGTCGTCTACAAACAATCGTAATTTGTCGTAGAGTTTTGTCGCACGCTGCGCAATCATTTTGGCGTTTTCATTTTGGCGTTCATTGCGCCATAGATTATCAATGGTGCGCAGTGCCACCAGCAACGTTGTTGGGCTCACCAAAATGATGTTTTGCTCCATCGCGTCTTTGATCAAACTTGGATCGGCTTGAATCGCGACTTGGAACGCCGGCTCAACCGGGATAAACATCAGAACATAGTCCAAACTCTGAATACCTTTGAGTTTGTGGTAGTCCTTCATGCTTAACCCTTTGATATGTGCACGTAGAGCAGCTAAGTGCGCATTCAAAGCCTGATCGCGCTCAGCATCAGTTTCGGCGTTGAAGTAGCGCTCATAGGCAACCAGCGCCATTTTAGAATCCACAACCACTTGTTTGTTTTGTGGGAGATGCACAATGACATCAGGTTGGTAACGCTTGCCTGCTTCATTTTGTAAGTTCACCTGAGTCTGATATTCGTGCCCTTCACGCAAGCCAGATTCGGCAAGTACCCTAGCGAGCACCACTTCGCCCCAGTTACCTTGCTGTTTGTTGTCCCCTTTCAACGCTTGGGTCAAATTAACCGCTTCGCGCGTCATTTGCTCGTTCAAACGTTGCAGGTTTTTCAGCTCATGCACTAGGGTATGGCGCTCTTTAGCTTCTTGGCTAAAGCTGTCATTAACGTGCTTTTTGAACCCTTCTAACTGTTCTCTAAGCGGTGACAACAAGCCTTCTAAACTCTGACGGTTTTGCAAATCGACCTTCGCGGTTTTTTCTTCAAACAATTGGTTGGCCAAGTGCTCAAATTGTTGTTTCAAGCGTGCTTCCGCTTGTTCTAAAATTTGCAGTTTTTCGGCATTAGCTTGGTTAATTTGCTCATGGCGAGCTTGCTGTTCACGCAGCTGCGTTTCTAGACGTGATTTGTGTTCACGCATTTGACCAAGCTCATCAAAGTATTGCTGGCGCTCTTGCTTTACAGCCTCGAAGTAACGCAGTTTTTCCATTGCTGCCATCAGCTTTCCATGTGTTTGGCGTACTTCAAACGCGGCTTTATCGCGCTCATCATCTAATTCATCCAACTCTTGCTGGGCATCGGCAAGGCTTTGCTTGACCTGTTCAAGTTGCTGTTGATGAAGCTGTTTTTCTGAAAAAAGTTGTTGCTCGAGAAGCTGAGTTTGGGTGATAAAACGCTGTTTCACCCACCAACCGGCAGCGACACCACTAAGCGTGGCAGCACAAAGAGAAGAGAGAATGAGAGATTGGTACTCAAGAATCCATTGCATAATAGCGAGTTAGCCTGTGTTTTGTATCTATAACAATGGTATTTAGACACTGGATAAATGTCCAGTTTGTTGGATGAAAAATCCTCGCATACACTAGGCCTTCCTATAATATTCTTTCTTCCGCTCAAATTATCCAAACCGAGCGGCACATCATCACGCAGAGGCATCATGAACGAGCGTCGCGCCCTAGGATTTGGGCTCTCAGCAGTATTACTTTGGTCTACCGTTGCAACCGCATTTAAACTCACGCTGGCAGAATTTACGCCGATTCAAATGCTATGCATTGCCAGCATCGTCTCTGCGATTGCACTAACAGTAATCTGTGGTGTGCAAGGTAAACTGGGCCAGTTAAGCGCTACATTTTTCTCAAACCCTTGGTATTACCTACTGCTTGGGTTGATTAACCCTTTGGCGTATTACGTTATTCTGTTCAAAGCATATGACTTGCTGCCCGCATCTCAGGCTCAAGCGATCAACTACAGCTGGGCCATCACCTTAACGCTAATGGCCGCTGTTTTCTTAGGACAAAAGATCCGTGGTAAGGACTGGCTGGCTTGCGGTTTTAGTTATGTCGGCGTGATAGTGATTGCCACACAAGGCAATCTTTTAGGCATGGAATTTGAGAGCCCGTTGGGTGTTGGCCTTGCGCTGCTATCAACACTGCTGTGGGCCGGTTACTGGATTTTAAATACCAAAAATAAGGCCGACCCTGTGGTTGGCGTTCTGCTCGGCTTTTTGGTCGCTATTCCATTCGCCATTGGTTTAAGTCTTTATGAAGGTGCGAACTGGCAGATGATCTCAGCTAAAGGCTGGGCAGCGGTGACGTATGTCGGACTGTTTGAAATGGGGATCACTTTCGTTTTGTGGCTGAGCGCACTCAAATCAACGCAAAACACCGCGCGTATCAGTAATCTGATCTTTGCTTCTCCATTTATCTCACTCATGTTGTTAGCTACCATCATCGGCGAAGAAATTCATCCTTCAACCTTGATTGGCCTGGTATTGATCATCAGTGGCTTAGTCATTCAGCAAGTCTCATGGGGCAAGAAAACCAAAGCGGTAAACGCTTCTTAATCACCTATCAAAAGCCCTAAAAAACGATGCAATAAGTTGGATAAAAAAGAGATATAGATAACATTTTAATGATAGAAAGCACTTTACGCTGCTAGGATTTAGCTACGCGTTGGATACGATACTCACAAAGCCCAATAGCTTACGCTAGATTCTAATATAATTACCTTTGGGCGATTTAGGACTCGTTATTAATTATGTTTCGCTTCGCTATTCCTTCGCCTTTGATGGCAGACTGGCAACACGTTCTGCGACAATGCTGTGATGTAACTCAAGCTCAGGGACAGCTTTATACTCTGAGCGATACTCAGCAGTGGCTATCGACTGAGGTGTCCACCTCAACCCAAAATCATCGTGCTATCATCGATGTGATAACGCAAGTTGTCGATCACTTTACGCCGACAGATTTTACAGTTAGCCATACCCCCTTTGAAGAGCAAACCTTGAGCATTGGACCGATTTGGCTACCTAATGGCGAATTGCTTGCCGTACTGACACTGACTCACCCTAATGATCAATCAACGGTTGTTTCGGCATGGCTAAGCGCAATGGCGGGGCGGATCAGCTTTGATATCAACTTGCACTGTCAGCAAGAACAAACGCGACATCAAAGCGCGGAAATAAAGCCAACACCAACACTACAAGAGTTTATCGACTGCCTTGAAGACCACGTATGGATAAAAGGCATGGATGGTCTTTATTCGATGACCAACCGAAGCGTAGAAAATGCGTGGCAAAAAACCAACAGTGAAATCATTGGAAAAGACGATTTTGCTCTGTTTAGCCATGAACGTGCGGAAAAATTCATTGATGCCGATAAATTGGTGGTAGCCACGGGCACGCAAAATATTGTTGAAGAATGCCGTCAAATTGATGAAAACAATAACCCCACTTGGCTAGAAACCATTAAGTCTCCTGTCCGTGATCATGCGGGAAACTTAATCGGCATTCTGGGGATGACACGTAACATCACCCGCCGAAAAATGGTAGAAACGCAGCTCTCCTTAGCGTCCCAAATTTTCAACAATTCGCAAGAAGGCATGGTCATTACAGACCGCAATGCCAACATCATTGATGTAAACACGGCTTTTACCCAAATTACAGGCTACCGCTCTGAAGAGGTGATAGGAAAAAACCCACGAATTCTGCGCTCAGGCCATCATGATCAAGGTTTCTATAAACAGTTGTGGCATCAACTCGAAAACAAAGGCCAATGGAAAGGCGAATTCATCAACAGAAAGAAAGATGGCAGCATTTATCCGCAATTAGCGACCATTAGCGCCGTAATGGACGATAAAAACCACCTTATTAACTACATTTGTGTGTTTGAAGATATCTCTGTGCGTAAGGCACACGAAGAAAAGCTGCAACGCATGGCTTTTTACGATCCATTAACCAATCTACCCAATCGCACCCATTTACTCAGCTTACTCGAACAACACATCGAAACCGGACACAAAAACCAGCAGACGTTTGCCACCCTATTCTTAGATATCGACCATTTCAAACACATCAACGATAGCATGGGCCACTTCTGTGGTGACCAATTGCTGTCTAAGTTAGCGATTCGTCTGCAAGATGTTCTTCACCTCAATGCGCATGTGGCTCGCATTGGCGGCGATGAATTTGTGATTATTTTGCCAGACATCCATAGTGATGTTGCCTTATTGGAAACCGTCGGCGATATTCTAAGCGTATTCCAGCAACCATTCGACTTGGCAAATCACGACTCACTTCGTGTCTCGACCAGTATTGGTATTGCCTTGTACCCAAGAGACGGTCAAGACAGTGAAACCTTACTGAAAAACGCAGACACTGCGATGTACTTAGCGAAGAAAAATGGACGCAACGGCTACGCGTTTTACTCACCGGATTTGACCGATAAATCCGTATCCCATGTACGCATTCAATCCGCTTTACATCAAGCAATAGAAAAACAACAACTCCGGTTAGAATTCCAACCGCAATACAACTTGGAACAAAATACGATTGTCGGCGTGGAAGCTTTATTACGCTGGCAGCATCCAGAGTTTGGCCTTGTACCACCAGCAGACTTTATTCCAATTGCAGAAAAAACAGGGCTGATTCAAAGCATTGGTGAGTGGGTGTTACAACAAGCTTGTTTGCAAGGTAATGCTTGGCTAGACCAGGGCATCGAGTTTGGCAAAATCGCCGTCAATGTTTCTGCGTTGCAGCTTCAGCAGTCAAATTTCATTCAGCGATTAAGTACTATCCTCGATAACACCGGATACCCTGCCCAACGGTTAGATTTGGAGATCACAGAGAGCTTTTTACTGATCGACCCTCAACAAGCCATTGCATCGTTAAATCAATTACGAGAGCTGGGTATTGAGATTTCTCTGGATGACTTTGGAACTGGCTATTCGTCTTTGTCTTACTTGAAAGGTTTGCCAATCAACAAACTGAAAATTGACCGCTCATTTGTCAGTGATGTCCCAAGTAATAGCGACAGCAACGCGATTGTGAATGCCATTATTGCCATGGGAAAAACGCTGTCGTTGAAAGTCGTCGCGGAAGGGATAGAAACTCGGGAACAAGCCGATTATTTATTCGAAAAAGGCTGTATTTATGGTCAGGGATATTTATTTAGTCAGCCAGTGAGCGCTGAAAAACTGTTTCGTTGAACCAGCTTGCTCCTCAAGTCACTCTCGCGGTGCCACGTCCGCGGAAATGATTTGTTTTGCTTGATTTTGGGTTGATTGGCATAGCTCTAGACGATCAACCAAAATATTGATACAAACCAGCAACGGCACACCGATCAATAGTCCCATTCCGCCCCAAAGCCAGCCCCAAAAAACAAGCCAAACAAAAATCACTAACGGGTTTAAGTTAAACCTTTTCCCCAATAGTGTTGGTGTAACAAACTGACTTTCAATCAAATTGAGCAGTAAATAGATAGACACCACCGTCAGCATAAAACTGACCGACTCCAACTGAAGATAAGCAACAAAGCCAAAGCTCACCATGGATATGACAGGGCCGAGGTACGGCGCAAAATTCATCACGCCTGCAAATGCGCCCCATAGAAATGGATCTTCAAGGCCTAGAACAAAAAACACGGCCCCGACACTCAACCCCAACCCCGCATTCACTAAAGTGATGGTGCCAATGTATCGAGATAGGTCTTTCTGTAGCGCTTTGACCAACTCAATCGCTTGGCGCTGTTTGGCGAACCCATGTAAGTAAGACACTGACTTTCGAAATAAGCTTCGTCCATGATTGAGCATAAAGTAAACCATAAACAGCACGATCATCGCTTGTGTCAAAATCGTCGGCGTAGTGGTCGCGAGCGTTTTTACCAAAGAAAAGACGGTGTTGTTCCCGACCTCATCCATACTCATATCATTGGCGATATTCAATGGAGTATTAAGGTGATCAGCCGAAGCTTTAGTAACTTCGCTTACTTCTTGCGACACATTTTTCACGATACTGGGCAGCTCAGACCACCATTGCTTGGCGGGCTCCGACATGGCGGCAAGACCAATAATTGAGGCGCCAACGAGGAATGACAGCGTCAACACGACGGTAATAGCACGTGGTAAACCTTTGTCTTCAAGATAATTAATGAAAGGACTGCACAGCAGAGAAATAAAGGTGCTAAGCACAATAGGTAACAATATTGGCTTGGCAAAATACAGCCCTGGGACGAGTAACAGGACGAGAAGCGTTGCACCAATCGCAGTGTTGGCAGGAATGTTCAATTTCGCTGTCATAATAAGCTCAGAATCGGTAAGAAAATTTTGCGGTGAAATCCGCTATTAGAGTGGTTCGCCCTCTGTCGTAGCAGCGTTGCTTACTTGTGTTGCTGCATTTCCATTTTGCTCCGCATCTGACTCATCCAGAGAAGCTGCCGCGACCGGCTTTGTGAGCGAATCGGTAATATCAGACACGCTGCTAACCAATAGCCCCATTGACGAAATAGAAGAAGTCAGTCGAGACAATCGACCTGCTTTTGCTGCGGTAACGGCAACGACAGCACTAATGCCTAATGTCGTCCAAGGGTTTTCTCTCACAAACTTCTTGGTGGTAAACGTGAACATTTCCATCGACAAACAGCATTGCTCTAGAGACGCTTTACCTTCCATCCGCTTGATCCGCATGGCTCGATTGAGCTTTTGTAGCGAGCGCATCCCACCCCTCCTGTAATTGTTCTGTCGTATTTTTGAATCCAAGAAATCCAACTAAACGCTTCTGCCACCAGGCTAAAGCAAATAATGCCAAGCCTAATGATGTGATAAATACACCCACGGCAACATATACGTTGGCAGTTAACTGATAAGCCACCACCCCAGAGGCAAGGCACAAACTGAATACGAACAATACCGACAATAGGGTAAAAACAACGGTACACAGCAAAATCTGACGCACTGCGGACACGTTAACTTTCATCTCCAAGAGGAACAAATCCAACGTTGAACCTGACCATGCTTTTAGCGATTTCGTCAGTTGGTCCAATTGCGCAAGAATGCTGCTCAAACCATTAATGGTTTGTTGGATATCCTGTTCTTCTGCCCCATCAGGGGCTCGGCCGCTGTCTGAAGCCGCCGAGCCTGATTGCTGATTGGTAACTTGCCCTGAGTTATTCATGTGAAGCCTCGCCTTTCTGTTGTGTGGCTTAATCCTTGGTGACCACTATTATTTGATCAGCTTCGAAACCGCCCAACCAGCAAGGAAGGCACAGCCTATGCTCAGCAATGGGCGCTCCTTGATTACATTTTCTGCCGACTTAGTCGCCTGCTGAACTTGCTGTGCACCTACATCCAGCTTCTCTTTGGCTTGGTCTTTCATCGCGCCAACGGCTTCCGTCGTGGCTTGTTCCGCTAAGTGATATGCTTCTTCTAACTGCTCTTGAGGTTTTACTGTGCTTTCTTTTGTAGTAGCCATAACTAGCCTCCATTAATGAGTTGAATAGTGAATCAAGTGAAACAATGTTTGACCTCACTTACTCCCTACAAAGCCATATCCATGCCAGAATTTTAAGTTATTGTTTTTTATTGATTTTATTTTTATTTTGATAAAAAGCCGTATCTGTACGTGTAATTCTTTCCAGGCTTTCCCCGCCATTCTTGTAATTTTTTCTTAGCGCCTTACCGACTGTTAGCAAGTTATTGCAAAACAAGATATTAAGTCACTGATTAATAAGACTTAAAGTTCATTGGCATACAACCTGCAACTGAAGACGAAACATCGTGTTTGTATTCCATACGCTCAAACACCCCTATCACCAGTAAATAAGGAGTGGCATATGAAAAATGAAAACATCGCCTCAATCATTGAGCTTATCGAAAGCGGAAATGAAATTTACAACAAGGCCATCGAGAACATCGACAACACTTCTTTGAATAATGTGTTGGTAGAACTGCTCAGAGTACGTGAGCGTGCAGTCATTGAGCTCACTCCCTACTCTCTAGCAAGTAACAATGAAGAATCTGCCGACGACACTCCGGTTTCCTACACCATCAAGGCGCGTGAGGTCTACAGCGACGTGATGAAGGAAGTGTCCTCTGACAAAGAGTCTATGTATTTAGAACAGCTTGAAGGTGTCGAAAGCAAGGTACTCAAAGAGATTGAGAATTTGATTACTTCCCACCCAGAGCAGGCGGATAACTCGGTTCTGCTGAAAGTTCGTAGCGATATAAAAAGCTGCAAAGAAAAACTCAGCAGCATCAGCCTTATTAGCTAAAACTTGGTGGTCGCCTTTGCAATAAAGCTCAGTATTGAGCAAAGAAATGGCCAACTTGCTTTGGCCATTTCTGACAAGCCCACAGGCGCATTAACATAACCATCACGAGAAATGTCCCACGACAATAGTCATAAATAAAGAGGTCACTATGACATTGGATAACAATCGAGTAAGGGAGCTACTCGTAAAAATGACACACCATCGCCAAACGTGTTTGCCTCTCGTTAACCCGCAATCACATATGACACTCGCAAGAGCGGCATATCGATTCGTGAAAATAGAAAAAGTGATGATCAAAAAGATGGCGAAGCTGTTCTTCGATCAAGATGGTGAACAATTCATTGCAGAAAATGCCACCGAATACGGCGTTGCCGAGTTAGGCAATTACAAAGAAATGCATTTTATGAATAAACTACTGTTAGATGATTTAAAAGCCCTGCTTAGAGCCATTGACGACACCAACTTAACCGCACTTGTTTCTTATTGGTTAGCTGCTTTACAAGTTGAAAACGATGAAATTGAAAAGCACTTACCTCAGGGTGAGTAATTGTACTCGCCCTTCTTTCTTTCACTTTGTTTAAACCACATCCCCAATCAACCTAGTAAAAGGTGCAGATAGAAAAAAGCCGCTGCATCTACGCAGCGACCTTGATAGCCTTTTTACGACGCACACCAAATCATCAAACAACACAGAAAAAGCGCCATGTAGAATACGAAGCAAATGGCGCGTTATCCGCGGATTATCTGTGTTAAAGCGAAGCTGATTTACGTCTCTGGCTTGGAACAAATACGTTCAATGACTTTGGACGCAGCTTGATTGCCAGTTGCTCATCAGAATACAGTTCACCATCAATCACATACTCAATCGGTTTATTCGCAGAAATAGTGACGCTCTGAGCCGTCGCGTATTGAAAATGTGTCGATTCTTCCTGTGCGCCTACGCTCGTTAATGTCAGATCCGACAATGCGATAAGACGTCCGCCTAAAGACTCGGTGTTATCTAAATATGTGATATGCAGCTTGCCATCATCAGGCTGCGGCGCATCACCACCTTGGGCAAGCAACGTACTAAATGGAGCGATATTCGCAACGACAAAACTATGGACTTCAAGCGTTTGTGTATTATTGTCGTGGTTTCCATCTCCAGTTGGAGCATCTAACGAAACGGTTAAAGCTTGCGTTTCTTCCGCCACTACAGCATTAAAAAAGCCGGTGAGGTAAGCGAGTTGTCCAAAAACATTTTTCTCTTCTCGCTGAGCGTGCTCGATCATTTTCTGTTCTAGCCCAATGCCTAAGACCAATAAAATAAGCCGCTGATTACATTCCGCAGTATCAATACGTTGGCAGTGTCCGCCAAGCAACGCTTCACACGCTTTTTCGACCGGTGAGAATTTTGCGCCAACGCCATAGAGCACATGACATAACGCATTGGCAGTTCCGAGCGGAACAATACCGAGTTTGAGGTCGGTATCCACCAATTGGCTCGCCACCTCTGTTACTGTGCCATCGCCACCAGCTACGATGATTTGCTTAGCTCCACTTTCTTTTGCCTGTTGTGTTAGCTGCTCGGCGCTGAGGTTTGTGGTGGTTTGATGAATACTCAAGCGATATTTTTTGGTTAGTTCACGAATCAAGTGCTGTTCGTTTTCCTCCCATTTGCCGCCACCTGCAACAGGGTTAACCACCATCCAAGTGGATTGATCCAGCCCCAGTACGCCTTTTTCACTGATCGCTCGTAACGTCCTAATCTGTAATTTATTCAATCTCGCGGTACTGCGTACGTCATTGATTTTTTTCATCACGGATTCAACCGTCAGTGACGGGTCTTTGCTCAGTAAATACGCCGCCACAACAAACACTGAACGACCACGCCCTAACGCACAATGCACAACCACTGCCCGCGAGCACGAGATTTGAGTATCAATCCAGTTAATCGCATGGCGAAGGCGCTCTAGCGTCGGGGCTTTGTGGTCGAGTACCGGAATCGAAAGGTAATGAAACTGCTTGTCGGTCATCGCACTTTCAAGGCCTGCAAATTCTGCGGTGACATCGACAATACAAGAGATTTCATTGGATTCGAGAAAATCTAAGTCACTCTGAAACAAACGGCGAGATAGGTATAAATTGTCGCTGACTTTTTGGATTGGAGGCACTGTATCACGCCGTCTTTCCCAGGCGTTATACGCTCTAGCCCCCAATAGAAATGGGATGAATGCCCAGCGAATCCACCTGACAATCTTGCCATCTTGGTTTTTTCTAAAAATAGAGGGAATGTCGAATACGTAGGCTACGCTGACCAACGCTAAAGAAAGAGATATCCACAAGAACAGCAAACTAACGATAATTTGAGGCGTATATATAGCGGCCAATAAACTGATCAGAGCGCCAAGAATATAATATTTGATGATAAACATTCGCTCTCCTTGCCTTCAGCGAGTGCACTTTTTAGTGGAAGTTAGAATACGCGGGGGATTGAGCTTGGATACATGAACTTGAGTAAACGCCTTGATTGAGTGCCTTCCCGTGCCGAAATGGCACGAAAAGGTCCAACACTCTACCTAGCTTGCCATCTCTTCAACATAACCATCCGCTAGTTTCATTTTCTGCTTATCGGTCATTACCTTACCGGCTAACTGGAAGAAACGCTGCTCTTCTTCCTCAAGATGGTGCAACACTTTGTGACGCAAGGTTTTCATTAGGTTGAGCCACGCTGGCGAGCTCATATCGGTTGCATCAAGCTGTGCAATCACTTTATCAATTTCATGATGCTCTGCGATGCCATGGCGAGTGAGATCAATGGTCTTATCGCTATCTATTAAAGGCGCGTAGAAAAATCGCTCTTCTGCCGCTGCGTGCTGTTCGAGTTCCTCTTTAAGGTTGTGGTAAAACTCTTCACGAGCGGGGGAATCTCCAGACGTTTCCATCAGAGCATCGAGTAAAAGGCGCTGCTTTTCATGACTCTCTTTCAGTACATCAAATATGTTTTTCATCTTTGACTCCTTATCTGATTGTAAACAATTGGGACAAAAGGAAGGGCGGTGATTGACCGCCCCTCTCTTACATAGCTATGCGTAAAAACCTAACCTGATTCGGCTAACAATCTTGGTCTTCAGCGTTTAGGTTTTCTTTAATGTTTTCACATTCATCTTCAATCGCATTTTGGGTTTCTTCGGCGGCTTCATCTATCTTTTTGCCGGCCTGTTCCATTGGCCCTTCTTCACTACAAGCTGCCAACGCAAACACCAAACCGAATACTGCGGCGATACGGTAAATAAATGACGTAAGTCGCATGGAATCTCCTATCTATTTACGTTTTTTCTTCCCAGCAGAACAATCACTATTGATACAATTAATGACAATAGGAATAGGTAAAATATCACTTGCGCGATAGAGGCAGCAGCTCCTGCAATACCGGTAAAGCCTAATAGTGCAGAAATTAGTGCCAGTGCCAGAAAAATAAACATCCAACGAACCATAGTGTTACCTCCTAATAAAAGTGGGTTAAATCACTCGGCTCGCTATTATTGAACCACTTCTAGCTTATCAATCACCTTATTTACGTCATTGGTGTTATTTGCAATTGAAATTGCAAGATCATGCTCCGCATCTGAATTAACTTTACCTGCCAACGTTACCGTTTTGCGTTCTGTCGTTACATCAATATCCGTACCACTCACATTGGTATCCATTAGTAGGCGCGTTTTAACTATAGTCGTGATTTTAGAATCGGTCAGTGTAGCTAAAGCTTCTGAATCAGTTTCTTTCTTGCCTTCATTCACTACTGACAATTCGTTGTTTACTTTTTTCACACCATCAAGACCAGTAACAAGCTCTTCGGCAAGTGATTTTTCAAGATCATTGTTTACCGAACCAGAAAGGGTAACGACCTGATTCTCTACATCGGTATTGATATCAAAAGAGTTGAGATTGCTGTTTAGCAGTAGTGTGGTTTCAGCTTTACCATCTAGCCAAGCGTCCATGGATTCTTTTTCCCATTTATCACTCGCTAAGACTGCTGTAGATGAAGTAGCAAGAACTGACGTAAGTACAATTTTAGCTGCGATGTTATTCATGGTAATTCTCCTTTATTGACGTTGCACTTCCCTAGGAGCAAACCATGTGCCAACTTTATAACTCATTGTTTTTAATTGACTAATAAAGGAAAGAGGTAAAAATGAGATGAGCAATAAAGTATAAGCATGAATTATTTACACGTAAAAAATGTAATTTTTAATCGGTGATAAAGCCTCCGTCACTTGTGCCTAAATAACCTGATAAAACAGAAAGGCTATTTCCCCAGAATCAATTAATAGCAAACTTATTATTTTAAAAATAAAAATCTGAACAAAAGGAAATATCTACTGATGGCTCTCACCGATATATATCAAAAAGGGGCTAACAACATAAAAATACCGAACAAATCCTTAAATCTATGCTGACAATATTTTGTCTTGTGAAGTGAGAATAATCCACGTACATTGTTTCTGTCATAGTAAAGAGGACATTTCTATGTCGATGCCAAGCCTGTTTCTAAGAATACAAGATCCATCACTTAAAAATGCCATCGCTTCTTGCCAGGAACTGAACAAATTTCGTCTGCATGACATCGATGCCGCAGACCAATGGATTGAAGATTTCCTACAACTCAAACCGGAAGTTGCGATTGTTGAAGTCGCCCACTTTACTAGTGCAGATTATCAACGTCTTTCTAATATCGAAGACATCTACGATATGGACTTGATCATCATTAGCTCAGGCGCTCCAAACGAGAACTTGGATAAGCTGATGAACTTGGGTGCTATTTTTCACTACAGAAAGCCCGTTGATATTGCCATTCTGACGGACACCCTGAGCGAAGTCAGCCAGTACTATCAACACAAACAAGATCAAGGGCGTAAAGTGTCCACCAGCGATCTTGACCAATTTGGTCTTTTGGTCGGCTCTTCCTCTCCGATGCATCAGCTCTATCGTATGATCAGGCGCGTTGCTAAAACAGAAGCCAACGTCCTTATTGTCGGTGAGAGTGGATCAGGCAAAGAACTGGTGGCGCAGACCATCCACTTAGCGAGTGAGCGTAAACAACAGCCCTTTATAGCGATTAACTGTGGTGCCATTAGCCCTGAATTGGTTGATAGTGAACTGTTTGGCCATGAGAAAGGCGCTTTTACCGGAGCAAATAAAACTCACCAAGGTGTATTTAAGCAGGCAGAGGGCGGCACGCTATTTTTAGATGAAATCACCGAGATGCCTATCGAGCATCAAGTGAAGCTATTGCGGGTGCTAGAAACCGGAGAGTATCGCCCAGTTGGCAGTAATACGGTTCATATCGCTAATACTCGCATCATTGCTGCTACAAACCGTGATCCTAAAATCGCCATTGAGGAGCAGTTCCTGCGTGAAGATCTGTTTTTCCGGTTATCGCATTTCCCATTAACGATACCGCCACTGCGAGAACGAGGCGGTGATATCGTCGGTCTGGCCAAGCACTTTATTGCACACCGCAACGCCAATGAGGCAAAAACCAAAACGATTCTTGACTCTGCGATCCAAAAAATCGCTGCACACGACTGGCCAGGTAATGTCCGTGAGCTCAAACACACGATCGAGCGTGCATTTATTTTGGCTGATGACACCATCCGAGATGAACACCTGATCTTCGACACACCACCATTGGAAACAGGCACCAGCATCGAAGACCTTGTTCCGGCGGGCGTTTCGCTAGAAGAGCTAGAAAAAGCCGCCATTCTCAATACCCTTGAAGAGAATCAAGGCAATAAAACGGAATCAGCGCAGGAGTTAGGCATTAGCGTGAAAACGCTCTATAACAAACTCGAAAAGTATCAAGACGAGTAACTCGCTATGGGAATACAAAAAGAGTACTGAATAAAACTCAGTGCTCTTTTTGTATCTTATCTTTTATGCAGTTAGGCTGCGTTTGGTGTTTGATTAATGTGCAGTGACAATAAAGTTTGCCCGTAAGAGCATTCTGAGACAATAAAGTTTGCCCACAAAAAATGTATGCTCTTGATAGCGGATCAGTCTTTGTTGCCCTTACTCAGATTATTAAACATTGAATCACCTATAATTATCGGACTCCAAAGATACTTACCTGTAGATTGAAGAATATTTTGTTGAAACCCCAACCTCTTCAGAGGAGTGGAAGTTTCAGCTAAATAGTCAGCATCTAAATGTTTAATATAATGAGATTTTTGTATCCTCTTTTTGCAAAAAAGGTCTGAACATGAATCGCAAGCCTTCTTTTTGGGAACTAATACTATCTCTGCCAACTGATTACGCGCTCCTCCCAACATTTTTACATAAGAACAATTATGATTGAGATAGTCAGCTAGCGGTTTAAAGTTTTGCAACAAAACCATTATCTGTCCGAGGAGTTTACAACCATGTTTGTACTCTCGGCTGTCAATAGGAGAACTAATTAATGTATGCGTCAAATTAATCATGTCTTTGACGTCAAGAGGTAGCCATTTACTTGAAAGAAGCTCTCCCATATGACGCGCTAAACATATTCCAAGCTCTTTTCCTACACAAGCGACTGTTTTAATAGGGTAAAGCAGATTTAATCTTTCGCTTTCAGTAAAATTTCGAATACCTACTCTGACTATTTCATCACTTGGAACATTCTTACCAGTTAAAAGCCTTTTAACCGCTTTTACTGTAGATTTATAGTCAGTCGTTGTTAAACAACTCAAAGGAGTGTTATGGAACTCACACTTTCCATCATATTCCCAGCTTTTTCTAAAATATGCATACCCTCTACCTCTAATCATACCTTTAATGCATAATGGGCAGAAAGTAATAGGTAGCCCCCCCTTGGACTTACCCTTCGTCCTATTTTCTTTGAAAAAAGTAGACTCTAACGAACGACAGTAAGCATGTGGTACATCAAAAAATTGATGATGAGTACCACTCAATAATGTACCTACATCTATAGCCTCTAGTAAGAAAAGATCATCGAACTTATAAAAAATGTGCGTATCTTGGTGCGCAAATGGCTCATTCCTCCAACGCCCATCAATACTTATTACACCTTTTGGGTCAAATTTATGCATATAAGCTAGTTGGTGACGAATAAGAAAGCTATGTAATGACTCGTCTAAAGGAGTGTTCAATTTGAGTATTCCTGTTAATTTACCTATGCCGCATTGCGCTTAAAGTTCTCAGCCTGCTCAAAAATCTCTTTATACACTTCATCACGATCAATCGGTGGGTAGCCCCACTCATCGAGCAAAATGATCAGGTCAAAGTGCAATTCAGCTTTGATATCGTCTCGCTTGTTCCAATCAGTGTATTTGGCTTTATCATCAATGACCTTCTTCACCTCTTTAGATAGGTCAATCAGCTTCTCTTCTGGGTAAGTAAAGTCGTACTTATGAGCCAATGAAATGAGAATGTCGTAAAAGGCTTTTTCTTCAAAATCTATCCCCATTTCACCAAACGAGGCCATCTCAGCACGTAGTTCATTGTAAAGGTTGATAATTTCTTCTGAGAAGTCATTAATTACTTCCGAGCGAAGTACATCCTTTTCGTCCCGCTCATTGTACTTTTCAACCAACATGTTCATTTTCTTACTGAAATCGACACCTTTCACTTTGTTGGTCTTTTTAAACTCGCCAATCGCTTTGGCAAGCATCTGCTGAAGCAGTTGAAGTTTAGTGTTTGGCTGTTTCACCATTTCTAACTTGGCAAGGTAATCATCATCAAAAATATCAATCTCGCCACCGTCTTTCTCACCCAGCTTAAAGATCTCTTCAACACCATCACTCAGCAATGCGTCTTTTACCAAATCACGCACCTTACGGTTCATTTGGTCAACATCTGGCGCACCACCCGTAGTGATCTTAAACACGATGGTTCGAACGGCTAGATAGTAATGAATCTTGTCCTTATGCTCTTTGGTCAGTTCACTACTTCCCACACAGATGTCATAGGCCGACTTAAGACGCTTAGTCAGATCCATAAACGTCTTTTCAAATTTCTTGGTTCGAAGTGCAAAATCAGCCGAGGCATTCAAGCAATGTAACTGCTCTAGTGGCGTACCATTGAAATAAGGCTTAGAGTCGAACTTATGGAACAGCCCATCCAACAGACTCAGGTGATCCTTAACAATAATGACCGACTGTTTGATATCTTCTAGGTTCTGATCTTGCCCTGCTGTGTATTGGGAAAGTGCAAGGTTCATCTGTTTTTTTATGCCGATGTAATCGACAACCAGACCATTCTCTTTACCTTCAAATTTACGGTTTACTCTCGAAATGGTTTGGATAAGATTATGCTTTTGCAAAGGCTTATCAATGTAGATGGTATCGAGGAACGGCACATCAAAGCCCGTTAACCACATATCTACCACAATAGCGATTTTGAAGTTCGATTTGCCATTTTTAAACTGACGATCCAGCTCTTTACGATACTCTTTGCTACCGAGCTTATTCCACAAAGCTTTATCATCATCTTTGTCACGAGTCATAATCATCTTAACCCGCTCCATCGGCTTAACTTTCTTCTTATCACTTTCAGATAAAGTTGCACCATCTTCACAGACTTTTACATCATCCCACTCAGGACGAAGCGCAATCAGTTCTTTGTAGAACTGATAAGCGATTTCACGGCTACTACAAACGAACATTGCTTTGCCTTTTTGAGTCGTGCCTTCTTCAACACGGTTCTCATAATGCTCAACAAAGTCTTTCGCTATGGCTTTGATACGATCTGGGTCGCCCAGTATGGTAGACATACTCGCCATAGCCGTTTTGCTTTTATCTATTTGATATTCGTTTGTTCCAGCTTCTTCACACTCTTTATAGTATTTTTCGACTTCATCGAGCTGGCGACCATCAAGCAGCACTTTTGCTGCTCGACCTTCATAAACAATACGAACGGTAATTTCATCATAAACCGATTCTGTCATCGTGTAGCTATCGACAACCGCACCAAATACATCCAGCGTTGCGTCAATAGGCGTACCAGTAAAGCCGACATAAGTAGCGTTTGGTAAAGAGTCGTGAAGGTACTTAGCAAAACCGTAAGTCTTTTTCACCCCGTCTTCAGTAACAGTAATTTTCTGTTCTAAATTGGTTTGGCTTCGGTGCGCTTCATCCGAGATACAAATGACGTTGGTTCGATCAGTCAGCAGTTCCAAATCTTCCGTAAATTTATGGATAGTTGTCAAGAATACACCACCACTTTTACGCCCTTTCAGGTGTTCTCGAAGTTCAGCACGGCTCTCTACACTAATGATGTTTTGATCACCCACATAACCTTTTGCATTAGTGAATTGACCTGAAAGCTGATCATCCAGATCAGTACGGTCAGTAATAAGAATAATGGTTGGGCTACCCAATTCGATATCTTTCATCAGTAGACGAGATAAGAACAACATTGTGTAACTCTTACCACAACCAGTCGCACCGAAATACGTACCACCTTTACCGTCACCACTCACCAACTTACCGTGCTCATCAAAGCACTTCATATGTTGTTTGATATTGGCAAAAAGCTTTGTTGCTGCATAATACTGAGGATAACGACAAACAATCTTTTCTTGTTTGCTTGAGGTATCAGGTAAGTAGATAAAATGACGTATCACATCGGTAAGTCGTTTCTTGTTAAACAAACCGCTGATCATCGTAAACAATGAGTCAATACCATCTTTGTCGAGCTTCTCTTTACCCGTAATTTTACGCCAAGAGTAAAAGAACTCGTATGGGGCAAAGTACGACCCCATTTTGCTGTTCACACCATCACTAATCACGCATAGAGCGTTGTATTTGAATAGTTCAGGAATATCTCGATCATAACGAGTAGTAAGCTGCTTATACGCATCATAGATAGTCGCGTCTTCACGAATAGCGCTCTTAAACTCAAACACCACCAATGGCAAACCATTGATGTACAGAATGCCATCAGGGATACGTTGCTCATAGCCTTGTATCTCCATTTGATTAACTATGCGATAGCAGTTGTTCTCAAGTTCAACGTAGTCGATAAGCTGAATGTATAAATCTTTCTGGTTTGCGTCTTCACGCTTGAGCAAAAAACCATCAGAAATAAACTTCATAATGGTTTTATTGGTATCGTACAGATCCGAAGCGGGAAGATACTCAAGCTTATGGATAATTTGCTCTATCTCATAGGCGGTAATACCTTCCTCTTGGTAACGTTTAGCTAGAAATTCACGAAGATCGAACTTAATCAGCACATCTTCAGGTGCTCGCTCAATTGCGTCGCCACGAGTATGTGGGTAGCCTTCTTTCCCTAGCAGTTCAATGATGGCTTGTTCCAGCCGTTCTTCTGTGAATTTCATTTATTACGCCTTTGATATCTTAGCTTGAAGAATGGGAGCAAGATCCTTTAAAAGAGCTAGTTCTTTTGGTAATACAAGCAATTGATTTAATAGTATATCTAGCTGACGGTTGACTTCTTCATAGACTCCATCAGGAGCAACTATTATGCTCAATGGGTTAAGAATTTTCATTGTAAGAAACTTTGTTGCAGTTCCAGAAGAGCTACCCTTGAAGCCTTCTAATTCATCTTTGATAGAAAAGTAAACTTGCAATAAAGATAAGTTTTTAACTTTCGGTGTAATTACATATGTTCTCTGATAAGCATCAAATTTACCTTCAAAATACTTTAGCGGATAAATTGCACTGGCATTGTTACCAGCAAGAAGAACTGCTTTTCCATCAAAAGAATATGTGTCAGTTTTGTACGTCTCAGAAGAGCAAGTAAAAAATGGATATTTCCCATTATCAACCGCAGCATTTGAATTTAATTTTCCTGTTTTAAATGTCAAATAACTCTCATAAGTTCCAACTTTCCAGCCCTTTGGAACATCACGCATTGTTTCCTCACACACCTGCATTTCACCACCTGAAGACTTGTAAGGCTTCCCTTCTAGTTCAGGCTTACCGATAGATTCTGCGTATTCTTTTGAGATCGGAAATTCAAAATCAACAAACCACTGTTTATAAATAGCTTTAGCGGTATCTTCTAGCTTTTGAGTAAGTTGTCCGTTGAGTGCAATACGGGCATTCACCACATTGTATTCACGCACTATTTCACGCTGCTTTTCGATGGACGGGACAGGTAATTCCATATCGCAGAAATCGTCCCACTCTAAGCTTCCTCGAACGCCTCCTACAGCTAGAAAACAAGCGTGTCTATCAAACTCAGAACGTGACATCCACATCATCAAATATTCAGGATCTAATGACTCTGTATTAACGACCTCAAACACTAGATATGCTTGAGAAATAATTGCTTCATCAAAATCTATTTGCAGGGCTACTGGGATTTTTTTATCTCGTCTTACCTGCATTAAGCTGCAAGCAAATTGCCCTTTTTTTATGATTTTATAGTTGGCCATATCTGTCCCGACAGTATTAGCCACTGAAGGGATAAACTCTTTAGAAATCGACAAACCTAACAGCGTCTTAACTTCCAACTTCCTATTTCGAACATCGACCAAACGGATGTAATCGCCAATTTTTTTATAGTTCGATGTCATAACCAAGCTCTTTAAATACAGATAAAAGTTCAATCTTTGATTTCTGTTCAGCTTTGAGTAAATCTCTCATCTCTGTTTGTATAGAACTCATTTTCTCTTCAAAATCAACATGTTCATCTTTATTCACAAACTCTATGTACTTACTTGGTACGAGCGAATAATCTTTAGCTTTGATCTCTTCTTTAGATGCAGAATAGCAATACTCAGCAACATTTTCATAACCTGAATCCTCGCATTGCCAGCGATGGAAGGTCGAAGCGATATGCTGAATATTTTCTTGCGAGAATTGGATAAACTTCTTCTCAAATGGAACACCAATTTCACGGAGATCCATAAATAACACTTCGTCTTTTCGGTCTCTATAATTTCGGGTATGGTCGGCTTGCTCAACTACACGCTTACTCTTATTTTTATTGATAATCCACAAAGTTACACTGATGTTAGTGGTGTAGAACATATTTTGAGGTAAAATAAGAATTGCCTCGACTAAACCATTTTCAACCAACTTTTTACGGATTTCTTTCTCTGTACCATCCCCTGATAAAGCACCATTTGCCAAAACAAATCCAGCCACACCATTGTCTTCTGACAATTTAGAAACCATATGCAAAATCCAACCATAGTTGGCATTACTGCTTGGTGGCGTTTCGTAACCGTCCCAACGATGATCATCGACTAGCTCATCGGAAGCTCGCCAATCTTTCTGGTTAAACGGCGGGTTTGCCATAATAAAATCAGCTTTTAGAGCTTCATGCTGATCGTTGGCAAAGGTATCTTTTGCAGCCGCACCAAGGTTGGCAGAGATACCACGAATCGCGAGATTCATTTTCGCTAGTTTGTAGGTTGCGCCTGTGTACTCTTGACCATACACAGAAACGTCTTTCTTGTTACCTTTGTGGTTCTCAATGAACTTCATTGACTGAACGAACATCCCACCCGAACCACAACAAGGGTCATAGATTTTACCTTTGTATGGCTCAATCAATTCTGCAATTAGGTTAACGATGCTCTTTGGTGTGTAAAACTCACCTTTACCCTTACCCTCTGCAATCGCAAATTTAGATAAGAAATATTCGTAGACACGACCCACCACATCTTCGTGCGGATTCGCTAAGGTATCGATGTTGTTAATCACATCGATCAGTGCAGATAGCTTGCTCACATCCAAACCAAGACGAGAGAAATAGTTATCAGGCAATGCGCCTTGTAATGCTTTGTTGGTTTTCTCGATGGTGCTTAAAGCAGTATCGATCTTTAAGGCAATATCTTCTTGTTTAGCGTTTTGCTGAACAAAGCTCCAACGGCTTTCCTCAGGTAGATAAAAGACATTCTCTTTAGTGTATGCTTGAACTAAATCAACATACTTTTCTTGCCCTGAATTAATCAATTCTTGCTTACGCTTCTCGAATGTATCACTGATGAATTTGAGGAAAATCAGGCTCAATACGATGTGTTTGTATTCTGACGATTCAACACTACCACGCAGCTTGTTTGCTGCATCCCAGAGTGTTTCTTCGAATGATTTTTCTTTCTTCTTTGCTGCTGGTTTCTTAGCCATTTATTGATGTCTTCTTTCGATTATATTCGCTGCTGATTGTTCAAGATCTTATCAGGTGAGGTAAACCTACCAATGAAACTTATAATATCTTGTTTAAGTTATGTTTTTTGCGCTATCCAACTCAAATTAATTTGTTCGATCTTTTTTTGCAGATCTACAATTTTTTTATGTGCTTCAAGCACTTTC
>NZ_JADDYG010000824.1:124973-131273 GCF_015163535.1 Vibrio sp. OPT46
AACCTCACTATTTCAAGCTCTGCCAGCTTCTCGGCTGAAAAAACAGGAATATCCATATTACTAAGGTCTTTTGCTGATAACATTTGAGCGGTTGTTCCTGTTACCAAGCTTGAAAGCTGCTGCTGACCAAACTCCGAAGTGAGATACTGATACAACGCAACACTTGATAGATTGTTCACATGTGGTTTTAGCCTAAGAATCGCAAACGCCTGACTCGCGATGACATTATCTTCAATATTGTCATCGATTAGTGCCACTCGTCCGACAGCGCCACGACATGAAACAAGAACGTCACCCGCTTGAATTTTCTGCTTTTCAGCTTTTACGACGTCTTTGGTGGAGACCTTGATTCGCTTACCAGCTCCCTCAAGCTGCCCTATCGTGTTTAAGCTTGTGAGATTGTGTTCAATATATTCAACATCCGCATCCGCATCGTGCTTCACTGCCTGCGGGCGAACGATTTCAACCAATTCAGACAACTTAGCGGTAGGGTACTGCTCAAGAAACTGCTTAAGCGCCATATCTTCGTTGGTCAGAACATAACGGCTAGGCGATAGGTTGTAATCCATCGCTTCAATTTCTGCAATCGAGCACACTTTGCTGAATTCACTGCTCTCAAGTGCGTTGTAAACAGACAGTATTTGCTCAGCATTCACTAGCTTATTACGTACTCGCGAATATTTATCAACAAAGTGGTCACTGCTTGCATCAATGAACAAAACCGAGTCATTGGTTTTATGTTTATCAAATATCACAATACTCAGGGGGATCGACGTTGATGCAAGCAGGTTGCTCGGTAATGCGATTACCGCTTTAAGCCAGTTCCTATTCACTACATCTTGTTTAAACAGCTTTTCCCCCGCAGCAGAACGATATAAAAAACCGTTAGTTACAAAGCCAACTACACAATCTGAAGCGTGAGCTAACATATGGCGAAGTTGATAAACATCTCCCATTAAAGATTTTTCAGGGAAGCGCCCCCAGATATCATGAATATCTAATTTCGCATAGTTTTTCCCAAGTGGTGGCATTGCAATTGAGCTTTGAAATTGCTTGAGGCCACCATCACCAATCAAAGTAGGAACAAAGATTGGGTCAGTGACAGTAACTCGAAAGTTTCTATCTAAAAGTACATTCTGCACTTCAGCATAAAACTCGTCTGAACGCAGCAGTGTTTCTCCTTCTGTGACACTTTGAGGTGGTAATTTATTAGCAAATTCATAACCTGCAATAAATGGGCAGTAAACAGACTCCACCTTCTCACCTAACAAACTCACTCCTAAATGAGTAAGTTCATCAGGAATAGTTAACTGCACAGAACTCTTTCCACTATCCTCTAAAAGCTTCGTAAGTGCTGTTGATAAGTCTTGATAGCAGATAACATTTGCACGAACTAAATCTTGAATGGAAGTTACTAATTGATGAATAACTTTATCGGATAAAGACCAGCTCTCTGCGTGATACTGAACTGATACACAGTCATCCATAACCTTTTGAAGTTGTTCTTGTACGCTACTACCAGCTACAAATAGTTGGTGTTCATCACTCAACTTTTTGCTTTCATTTAGCTTTACCCAAGCGCAACACGCAGCAAACTGCTCAGCAAAAGCAGAAGGCTCATTAGAACCTCGCAAAGCATCCAATAGTGACCAAATTTGTTTTTTCACAGATTATCTCCCTTGAATTAGTGGACAGTTTGAGATCGGTTGTAGCTATCTAAGGCGTAAGTCGTGATTTCAGTCTCACCTGACTCAACAAGGACCAGACCACCTCGGCTTCTCATCTTCTGCATTTGCTGAGAAATCTTGTTCAACTCATCCAGAGCTGCATCGATTCCTTTTCTATTGAGGTAAGTCTTATCGCCATCGTCTACGCCAAACATTTTTACGATTTCAAGCATCTGTGACTTGATTGCTCGCTGATTCATGCGCTGATGGATGTGTCTTGTTTTTGCCATAACCAACTCTCCCTTGCCGTTTCGATAAGAAAAATATACAACCAACAAGGAAAAGTGTCAACGAAATTAAAATAATTTTTTACTGATTATTTTAATTTATCACCACACAAAGATATGGTGAGGAGTGTTCTTGGCAGCTTTTTCTTTTTGGAAGTAAGCCAACCATGTCCACCAAGAGCACGATCAAGCTCAGTTCGAGATAGCTTGCGATCGGAGTTAGATAGTATTTGCGTCACTTTCTTTGAAAGCTCTTTATCTCGTTGTTCCCAATCCACTCTATCAACATGTTGGACTTCTTGCGGCGCAGGTAGACAACTGTCTAGCCAATATTTCTGATGGTTATATAACCAAAAAAATGCAGCCTCACAGTCAGTTTTAACGTTTTGTATTGTCGCCTGAGGTTGGGTAAGTAGGTATCTTGTGATTTGGGCTTTATATCGACGAGACATTGATTGGTGTTTACAAAGCTTGCGCCATTCGACCAGTCCTTCAGTTGTTGAGATGATGAGTTCAATACTTCCTGTCGATACTTGATGCTTTCTTGCTATCACTTGACGGTGAAAGCCTTTACGAGCCATATTTATAACATCTTGTTTGAGTGCTTCGGTGATCACTTTGGGGCGGAGGTTGACTGGAATCTGATGTTTTAAAGCAATCCCTTTTACATAACAGCGGCTTTTTCCTAATTGCCTGCTAACTTCAGCCATCGAGCAGCCTTTACGTAGCAAATCGCAACAACGATCTTCAACTAATGAATTGGTGTTATCCACTTTGGATACATGGCTAAACTTCTCATCATCTGCAATCTGCTCTAAATAAAAGTCCAGTATGAGTTGCTTAAAGGGTGGCTGGTTCATCGTTCCCGAAAGAGCTGCTGACCAATATGAAAAATCCTGTTCAGACTTCGGCTTGAGAGCGCTGTCACTTGGAAGTATCTGCTCCGACAATACGAACAATGCCTTACAAATCTGCTTACGCCTTACCTGTCCCACACTAGTAATAAAGCCTTTTTTCCTAAGCCTCTCAATACGCTTTTTATTCGAAAGTATGCGCTCGTTCTTGCGAATTTGATGTAAGTAACATCCACAGTAGTTCGCAAATTTGGCTGCCATAGGTGAACAATCAAGTGGTTGAATAGAAGCTATAGATGGCATATCAATGTGCGACCTTTCAGGCAATGCTACATGATTTAGCCAAACCCCATGTCGTGGGCAAGCATCAACACCTGTAATCTGATGCAAACAATGCCAGTATGACACGCCATATTTACTTACTTCTTCTTCAGCACATTTAGGGCAGTATTTGATGTGTAGACGCTCTCTTTCTCTAAAAGCGGAAATTTGACTCGCTCTAATTAAGCTGTTGGGTGGCACGTTTATGTCACCTATCACTTGTCTATACTTAGGGAGAAAATGGAAAAACAAAGGAGCAAGAGTTTGATTTGTCCATATATCATGAACTGACTGATTTAAGGTTTTACATACCAATCCAAGATTTGCATTTAGGTAAGGATGCACAGAAGCTCGACTGTCGCCAAAGATATCCTGGAGGTACTGCTCTGTCGTAAAGCCACAAATATTAAAGTGTCTACAAATTCGACTGTGAAAGGATTCATCTGGTAATGGTTGGGGTAGCCTCATTTCCACGCATCCTCAATAAAATCACTCTAACTACAGGCAAAATGCTGTAACGGGTCATCGAGCAACGCACCATTTCGTCTTAAATATTCAAACGGATTGTCACTCTTACCTGCACGTTGAAAAAGGTCGGTATCTTCTATTCGGTCATGAAGATCAACAATGCCTAAAATGTCGATTAACTGCTTAGCAAACTCAGGATGCTGTGGCTTGGTGATATCGCCCGTGCTATCAACTCGGGAGACGGGTGATACTGATGGGGACTGTGGTTGGTTCGGCGAGACTCGCGACTTTCCTCTCGGCAACGCCCTTACAGACTTTAGGCTTCTAACTTCTTCCGTTTTTGATGATAGCCCACACGCTAGAGCATAACCCATCTCTAATGTGGCGACGGTTATTGTTTCATCACACGTCCCAATGACTGCTCGTTGCGCTTCTCGATATGTGCGACATGCCATATCCATGTTGCCAACGGATAATTCATAGAGCTTATTGTTAAGCTCTTGAGTTAGCTCTGTATAATTATTCGTCCATTGATACTTCCACAGCTCTTCAACAAATGCTTCCCAAGCATCACTGTCATGCTTCAATACCTCCATAACCAAATAACCACCACTTTCAGCACGCCTCGCCGCTTTCAACGTCCTTGCTAATGTGTCATCAAATGGAGGGTTCGCACAAAAGAAAATTGGAACACCAAGTTTGTTCACTAGACTGTGCAAGAAGTTCAAAAGATTGTTCTCACCACCAGTTCGTTTGAAAACAAGCCTCTGCATTTCATCGATCACTAAGATTCCAAGAAAACTAGATTTAATGTTCTGCTCAATCTGTCGAACTAATGCACCTATCGTTCCTGCGGGTTTCGTTTTTTCTCTCCCTAACGATAAATCTAAAGATGCCAGTATCTCTTCACATAAATCCCGAACGCTAGAGTTGTTTGGACAATCAACTTTTATCCATACAACCTGCTTATCCAGCTCCATAAACTGGTTGTCATATGATTCATGTTCAATAACATTAGGAAAGTAGTTGAGTATCTGTTCAAGCATACTTGTTTTTCCCACTCCACTTTCTCCGATAAGAGTTAATCCATCGCCTCTTGGTTGGAAAAAGCCCGTTCTAGGCTCAATATCAGGGCATTCATCGACTGGATAATGAAGATATTGTGCGGTTGTTGGGCTAAAAGGATTCTTCGATGAATAACCATTTTTGATTGCCCGCTCAACTGCTCTAAAACATTCATAGTAATCATGTAATGGCTGACGCAGCTCTTTAATACGACTAAGATATTCCTCTCGAACAAGCGGATCTGGATGCTGACAAATATGCTCTGCATAATCAGGATAGTGACTAAATGCGATCATCAACTCTTCCCAGCCTTTCTTTGGGGGTAAGGCTTCAATTAACGGATTACCTTGATGCTCAGGCAGAATTGCATTTTGGTAGGCGGCTTTTTCGATTCTCATTCTTTATCCTCACTCGCTTGACGCTTTCTTCCTCTAGGCAACACATGGATTTGCCTTCTAGCAGTGATCGGGGGGTGGGGGTTACCGCTAATATCCTGACTATCTGACTCAGTGAGGATGTTGGTCGTAGCCTCTAGCTCGTCTCTGCGATTTTTACGAACATTCTTCGTCCTTTCTCCAAAAGACAGTTCTGAAGACTTGCTGCGCTGCTTTGCACTTTGAGCCATTTTTTTTCGCTGTTTGTGAGCGTCAATCGATGCAACATTAATTGGTGACTGCTCTTTTTTGGCGGCTAACCAGTCTTGCATAAAATCAGCTTCAATCATGGTTTTGTTTTCAAACATACGACTACGAGGAAGCAAAAGACACTTGGTAAAACCTTGGTTTCTATCTAACCGAACATAAATAAAGTTTGTCGTATTCTCATCAATTCGCGCATCTAATTGCCATCGACCTGAACTTCTCGCCACTGAGGCTAAATTCAGTTCTTCAACATCATCACAGGTGTAATACATACCATTGTAATGGATACCACTTCTGGTCATGCTTACAGTAGTTGGAGGTAACAAGCGTGCGATTACTTCATTACTGTCGGCAAGCGTTAAGTCATGCTTATGTTTAGCAAGGTGAATCTTCCAATAATTTAGGGGCGTTGGTGCCAAATCATTTTGAATCAGCAAAGGACTGGACAAAGCAAGCTCATCAAAAATCGAACGGTTGTGATCTAAGACCGCTTGTATCATTTGAGTAGTTACTTCTTTTAGTGTGTATATTGCGTCTTTTCGAGGATCTCTGCTCCCTCTGACAACATTACCACCACGAGTTGTTCCCATAAGGTCATGCAGCAACTCTTTATTCAAAATATCAAACCGCTTTTCAACAATACCTTTACCATCAGGACGGTAAGGTGGAGTGAATTTCAGCTGAGTCATTGGTGTTAAAGCCTGCTGAGGTTTTAAACCAATCATTTCTCCATTGTCACATACAAGACTTTGGGGGATATGAGCCACAGGCCATTCTGAGTCTTCAATCTCAATGCCAAATTGACGGCAATACTCAGATTTAGGTAAAAAGCAATTGGCTAATGCCTGTCGAGCCGCTCGCCAAGAAGCATGATACAGAGATACATGCAACCCAACTATCATGCGGCTAGATCTATCCACAACGACATAAATGGTAGGTCTGCCTAGAACATATTGCGCACCAAGCTCAGAAACAACATGAACATCAGCGACCGTGG
>NZ_JADDYG010000824.1:131324-135605 GCF_015163535.1 Vibrio sp. OPT46
CATCTATCTCAAATACTGAACCTATAGTAGAACTAACTTGAGTGACGCTTCCTAAAACACTTCTTTTATTCCGAAGGTAATCCGTTTCTGACGTTCTCGCCTGAATGATATGGTCTTTATCGAACAGCTTTTTAGACCAATAACTGAACTGCTTTAATGTTGGAATATAAGGCGCTCTACCACATGCCTCGGCTAACCTTATTTCATTCTCATAGCGCTCTCTGAGTAAATGCTGGTAGGTCTTACTCAGAGTCATCCCATTTTCTTTCAGAAAATATTTCTTTAGCGCCTTGCGAAAGTAATCTTTATCTAAATCCGTGACGATATACTTCGCAGCTCGATTTAAAGCGACAGTTCTTGGGCTTCTAGGTGCTCCCAAAGCCTTATCTTTGGCAAGTCGCTCTTTTCCAGCGCCACCGCTACGTGCGAATGCGGGTAACAATGCCATTTTGTCTTGGCCATTTTGCCAATACTGAGTAAGTAACCTTGCGATACTTTTTCTATCTGAACCTACTGTTTGTGCATATTGTGCCAAGTACGGCGCTCGCTTCTTAGTAGCATAGTCGAACAGAAACTCATGATTATTGACTATACCCTCAATCAGTCTGTAATTTTTATCTCTACGATCTCGCTGAGAGGTTGGTATCTCAGACTCGTCGATTAGCAGATGAGGGGCGGCATTATATTCAGACCTTTGAATTTTTCTTCTTTTCGACTGTTGGATGAAACTTTCAATAGAAATACCAACAGGGCGTATTGTTGTAGAGGTTTGGCTTAAAGGAAAAAGGATTACGCAATCTGCGGCATCTAATACTTCTAGAACTCGGTATAATCCGTCTTCTAAGATTTCAGACCTTTTAAACTGCCACACAGAGTTTCTAACGATCTCCATTGATGATACCTCTCTGGATCAAATGAACTCCATCAATCCTAATAATTCCCTCTTCAGCGATATCACAAGACAAATCTACATCTATAAGTTTGTTCGCTATAAGGTAACGTAGGAGCGTCAAAGACTCATCATGTGAGGTAATACCTGATGCTGTAAAAAGATCACAAACATCTTCTACAAAACGCTGACCAATACCTAAGGTCTGTAAAGCGACAGTAACCTGTTCATCAGAAAAGAACGTTGAGTCTTCACGAAATGGAGCGGTAGCCCAATCGATGTTTTTACTCTGAGTTCGGGTAAGTTCATTCCCTACAAAAAAACTAAATGGAACATTCAAAAGCTCCCAGCAAACTCTTTCTATATCTATTTTTTCAAGGACTCTTTGATGATGAGCTTCGTCTTCAGGCTTTACCGAGATAGCTTGGTAGCGAATACCATTTTCAGTGCTAATCGTCAGAAGAACGTCAGTTGTTATAACGATTGGTTCACCGCTGATTGGATGAGCGGGGTGTTCAACCCCGATGACTTTGGCAATCTTTTGGGTGTAATTAAGGGGGAGTAACGGGAATTGCTCTCGAATATCGATAACACTGTCTGAAAACTCACTTAGATAAAACAATTGGCTTTCTATCGAAGATAGGAGATGGTGAACTCGCTGGGTTTTCCGACCATAAATCTGAGAACGTATCCCCCTAGACTTAACATCTTGCACTCTAAGCCAAGGCTTGTAATCCTTGCCCTCACCTAATCCATACTTGCCTTTCAGCGCTCTCGAATAATCTTCAAAAGTCTCTAACTTTCTGCCACGTCCCATAGCTGATCCAATAAAGTTTTCTTCAATAAAAAATAGAACATGTAGCTCTTACGGGCAAACTTTATTGTCTCAAAATGCTCTTACGGGCAAACTTTAACGCTTACGGGCAAACTTTATTGTCTCTACACAATTAAACCCACTGCCCCGCAACAAAACCGCTCGACCAGCACCACTGAAAATTGTAGCCCCCTAGCCAACCAGTCACATCCATCACCTCACCAATAAAATAAAGCCCTTTAATGTCTTTGCATTCCATGGTTTTCGAGGATAAGTGATCAGTATCGACACCGCCGAGTGTCACTTCCGCAGTTCGGTAGCCTTCAGTGCCATTCGGGGCGATATCCCAATGCTCTAGGCGCTCCACAATCGCCGCAAGCTCCTTTTGATTGAACTGTTTTAGCGGTTTATCGACTAGCTCTTTACGTTCAATTAAGACTTCAACCAGACGCTTAGGCAGCACTTTGGCAAGCGTATTCTTGAGTGACTGATTTGGATGCTTCTCACGACTGCGTTCTAATAACTCAGCAACATCATCGTTTGGCACAAGATTGATCAACACCTTTTGTCCGGCCCGCCAGAATGAAGAAATCTGTAACACTGCTGGACCAGATAACCCACGATGTGTGAACAACAGGGCTTCTTTGAACATGGTGCCATCTTCAGCCGTAATTTCCGCAGGTACCGCGATACCAGATAACTCAGCAAAGTCTTCTTTGTCTTCTTTATGCAGAGTAAATGGTACAAGACCTGCCGTGGTTGGGATAACTCGAAGACCAAATTGTTCCGCGACTTTATAACCAAATGGTGTCGCTCCCAGTTTTGGCATCGACAAGCCACCTGTTGCGATAACTAAAGACTCACATTCGACAATCTCAGTACCAGCATGCAAACGAAAGCCTTCATCAATTTTTTCAATCGAATGAACATCGCATTGGTAACGCTGCTCGATGTTCGGCATGTCACACTCAGCTAACAACATCTTCACGATATCTTTGGCCGTAAATGCATCGACACAAAACAACTGGCCGTGATCACGCTCTTCGAACTCAATGCCATGTTTACACACCATCGAGATGAAATCCCAGTTAGTGTATTGGGAGAGCGCCGACTTAACAAAGTGCGGGTTTTGACACAAATAGTGATTAGCTGAAACGTCGTAGTTAGTGAAGTTACAACGACCACCGCCCGAGATAAGGATTTTACGTCCTGGCTTTTTAGCATGATCGAGCACCAAAACACGGCGGCCTCGCTTGCCTGCTTCTGCAGCACACATTAAACCTGCTGCGCCTGCGCCAATTACAACAACATCAAATTTCTTACTCATCGGTAGCTCTTAGACTGATTGGTATCGAATCAAAATAAAAAAGGATGTGCACATTGCACATCCTTGCTTTCTAGGCGCGACATTCTACCGACAAATACCGAAAGGGAAAAGCGCTTAAACTCTAAGCGCTCTGTATGTCCGCATCTCAGACAGAACAACTATCTAGATTATTGACTCTTAGAGAATGAAGGCTGCAAGTAGCGTCACTCCGAGCAACGCGGTCGATAGAACAAACAATTCACGCACTCTTTCACACTTACCAGTAAAAATTTCATCGTGGTGATGATGATATTCTTTACTTTTAATGTAGTGATACAACCTCACCTGCTTGGTGACATTTCCATGAGTGGTAAAAAAACCATTACCATCAACTTGCTGATATAACAGCGGATGCGCTTCACGCATGATATAAATTAGAGAACGAAGAGCGGTGAGATACCGGACCATATTAACTCCAGTTACCACCATTAGCGCAAATAAGATTGTGTCTCCACTGATCATCTTTTCCTCCCTACATCTTCAACAATGCTCAAGAGAAAAAGACGATCAACACTTCGTCTTTACCCGCTACTTACAACGTCCCAAAACGCGTTTACGCAGCTGGAGCATCCATGATTGAAGATGAACCTTCTTTCGCCATTTGTGCTAGATCTTTGTCAATGAAGAACAACGCTTTACCGTCTTCACCTACCAGTTCGATCTTATCTAAAATCCCTTTAAACAACTTCTCTTCTTCGTGCTGTTCTGACACGTACCACTGTAGGAAGTTAAACGTTGAGTAGTCTTGGCTAGTAAATGCAACGTGCGCCAGTTTGTTGATTTTTTCCGTGATCATTTGCTCATGTTCAAATGTCTCGCGGAAAACGTCACCTAGGCTCGCAAAGTCATGCTTTGGCGCATCAATAGCGCCTAAGATTGGCATTGAGCCAGTTTCACTCACGTAAGTGAATAGGCGTTGCATGTGCTCCATTTCTTCTACGGCGTGAGCGCGTAAAAATTCAGCCGCACCTTCAAAACCTTTGTCTTCACACCAAGCACTCATTTGTAAGTATAGATTGGATGAGAAAAATTCTAGGTTAATTTGCTCATTCAATTGTTCGACCATAGTTTGAGACAGCATGTTAACTCCTATTATTGTGCATGCAATATACCCAAGTAACCTCGAAATAAATGACGCTGCGAGAATAGCTTGGTCTGGCAGACACGGCGAAGTTTCACTTCAACTCTAGTCAGTAACACTACGCTTATTTC
>NZ_JADDYG010000824.1:135615-163400 GCF_015163535.1 Vibrio sp. OPT46
AAAGTAACCTCGAAATAAATGACGCTGCGAGAATAGCTTGGTCTGGCAGACACGGCGAAGTTTCACTTCAACTCTAGTCAGTAACACTACGCTTATTTCAGCATATCAAAGTCACTTGGGTATAACGCCACTATAACATGATTACTGAGACAAGACTTTGTACCTACGGCACCGATATGAGATCACTTCAGCAAATTTTTTTTGGGGTTGGTGCTAATCTAAAACTATGACCTTACAAGGAGATAGCAATATGAGTTACAAACACATACTTGTGGCAGTCGACCTTTCAGACGACAGTAAAGTGTTGATTAAGAAAGCCGTATCACTGGCTAAACCTCTGGATGCGAAAGTCTCTTTTATTCACATCGACGTGAACTACGCAGAACTCTACACCGGGCTTATCGATATCAATATGGCAGAAGCGCAACATCAAGCAATGGAAGCATCGCGCACACAATTGGCAAACTTCGCTGAATATGCGCAATACCCAATTGCCCATACTTTAGTCGGTAGTGGCGATTTGAGTAATGAGCTGTGCGATACCATTCAAGATTACAGTATTGATTTGGTGGTTTGTGGTCATCACCAAGATTTCTGGAGCAAGATTCTATCTTCGACTCGACAGCTGATTAACTGCTCACCAGTCGATATGCTGGTCGTACCGCTAAAAGACTGATTGGCGCAGCGATAAAACTTGGTTAGACTGCGGGCACATTTGTTGTTGATAAAGATTCTCATCCATGGCTTATCTATCCGCAGTTACCCTACTTTGGGCATTCTCATTTAGCCTGATCGGCGTTTACCTCGCCGGTCAGGTTGATTCTTGGTTCTCGGTGTTCATGCGCGTGGCACTGGCGAGCCTGGTTTTCATTCCCTTTTTGAAATTCCGTGGCGTTAGCAAATCCCTGATCGCGAAACTGATGACCGTCGGTGGCTTCCAGCTCGGTTTGATGTATTGCTTCTACTACCAATCTTTTTTGCTCCTTTCCGTGCCAGAAGTATTGCTGTTCACAGTATTCACACCCATTTACGTCACGCTAATCTATGACTTCTTGAAAGGTCGCTTTTCACCTTGGTACTTAGTTACCGCAGCAATAGCCGTATTTGGTGCCGCCTGGATTAAATTTGCAGGCATTAATGAAGATTTCCTACTGGGCTTTTTGGTCGTACAAGGAGCAAACCTCTGCTTTGCCATCGGTCAGGTGGGCTACAAATATATCATGGAGAGTGAACCCGTCGATTTGCCACAACACACCGTGTTTGGCTACTTCTACTTAGGTGCACTTTGTGTAGCAACCGTGGCTTTCGCGCTCATGGGTAACCTCGACAAACTACCTACCACTGCAACACAATGGGGCATTCTGACATACCTTGGGTTGATTGCTTCTGGTTTTGGTTACTTTGCTTGGAACAAAGGCGCGACTATGGTGAACGCAGGGGCACTGGCAGTAATGAACAATGCATTGGTTCCGGCGGGCTTGATTGTAAACATTGTGATTTGGAACCGCGATGTTGATGTCATGCGACTCGCCATTGGCGGTGCGATCATCATGCTATCCCTATGGATTAACGAAACCTGGGTGAAAAAGCGCGTAGAGATGAGTTACGCCAATAAGTAACGCAGCTAATCCTATAAACATTTCGACAATAAAAAACGCTCTCCGACTGGAGAGCGTTTTTTTTAATTCAATTAATGCACTTTGGCTTGCGAGCTTGCGCCCATCAACGCATTAGGCGGCGCTGGTAACAACACTTCCAACTTCGCATTGCGGGCTTCCAGTTTGCGTTGACGCTTGAGCAACTTCTGCTGCTTTTTTGCCACTTTTAGCAGCTTTTTCTGCTGTTTGTAGTGTTTTTTCAGTGCCTTTTTCGCTTTCTTGAGCGATTTTTTATCAGCTAAATCAAACCATACTGGTGCGTCGGCTCTTACTGGCTCCGGAGATTTTTCGGCTTGTTTTTTCTCTTTCACACGCTCAACAACACGCTTCACAATCGCGGCTTTTTCGTTGCTTTGTTTAGTGGTCACTGGAATCGCTTGTGATGGCAGAGCTTCAACCAATAAGCCACATGCTTGTTGCTCACTCAATGGCTTGTCTTGGCATTTTTGTGGAGGAATTGCGGCTGGCTTACAAAGGGTATCTTTGGCCGATGAAGAGCGTGCGCAAGAACGACAAACGAATTTTGGTGCGACAACTAAACGATGGATATCACCAAGTTCTGCCGCGATCTGTTTGCGACTCATTTTACATAAACGTTTAGCCATTCTACTACTCCAGCTTCCCAGTTATCGACCGCATCACAACAAGTGAAATAATAATAATTCTTAGTTAGATATACAGTCAGAGAAGGGAATTAGCAAGAGAAAACTATCAATAGAGACGAGGAAAGAGAGGCTGAGTCACAGCACGACACACCGCACTGTGACAAGAAAAGTTGAGCCGTCAGGAAGTTATGCCATCGATGCTTTAACGTAGACATCGAAGCGATTTTTTTTCGTTTCAATCGCCATGGTCGGTTTTTTCTCGTTCAGCCAGTTAGCATAGTCTGGGCGTTTAACTACTACACGCTTTGTGGCTAACGCCATGGCTGGTTCTAGTAGGCCATCGGCGTCCAAATCAGCGCCAACCAACGATTGGAAAACGCGCATTTCTTTTTTCACGAGCGCCGACTTCTTTTTATTTTCTGGGTGCGGATACATCGGGTCAAGATACACCACATCTGGCTGGACAAAGTCTTTATCTTGCGCCAATTGTTCCAGCGCATCATGGCTAGAAGCATGGATAAGCGACATGCGCTCAGATACCCAGGTGCCGATTTCTGGGTCTTGTTTCGCTCGATCCAAGCCATCATCTAACAAAGCCGCTACGACTGGATGACGCTCGACCATCTGCACTTTACAACCTAGCGAGGCGAGCACAAACGCATCACGACCAAGACCTGCCGTGCCGTCTAACACGGTTGGCGTTGCCCCTTTGTTCAACCCCGCCGCTTTCGCAATTGCCTGACCTTTACCACCACCGAACTTGCGACGATGACCGACCGCACCACCAATCAAATCCACAAAGATTGCACCCAGCTTTGGTTCATCCACTTTACGTAGCTCCAAACGCTCGGTGGTTAGCACCAAAGCAAAATCGCTATCGTCAGTATGAGAAAGCCGCCAACGCGCAGCGAGTTCATCAAGATGAGATTGTTGAGACGGGTTTTCACAGATCAATTGCAGTTGCAAAAGGAGGCTCCAATAAAAATCGAGGTAACTGGCGCTGAGTGTATACCTAAGTTACCTATTAATGCTAGGTTGAGCTTGCTACGCAGGGGTTATACAGCCGTCAGTTGCTCCACTAGCTCAGAAAGCGGCTTAGGATGGCCAATACCGTAGCCTTGGCCGTAGTCCACACCGAGGTCTATCAAATGCTGCATGACCTGGTCATTTTCGACAAACTCCGCCACCGTCACTTTGCCTAGTTGCTTCGCCAGGTCATTGATTGAACGAACCATCACGCGGTCCATTTCATTTACGTTGATATCTTGCACGAAAAGACCATCAATTTTCACGATATCGACAGGAAGTTTCTTTAAGTAACCAAATGAAGACAATCCAGATCCGAAATCATCCAATGCAATCATGCAACCCAAAGCCTTTAGCTTGGTAAACAACTCAATGGCTTGATCCAGATTGCTCATCGCCGCTGTCTCGGTGATTTCTAAGCAGATTTTTTCACACGGCAGAGTCGAACTTTCCAATCGCTCCAATAAGAAGTCAATAAACTCTTGATTCCCCATAGATTGACCTGAAAGGTTTATCGAACAGCGACCAAGCTGTTCAACCACCTCAGGACGCTGTTCAAACCACTCTAGTGTTTGAGTAATAACCTGCTTATCAATCCAATGGGCAATGTTGTAGCGCTCGGAAGCAGGGATAAACAGCGCAGGAGAAACATAATCACCGTACCCACTGCGAATACGCACCAAAATCTCAAAATACATTTGAGTCTCGTGCTTTTGTAAGCTTTTTATCGGTTGAGCAAACAGTTCTAAACGTTGATTCGACAATGCCTCATGCACCAAATTGACGCTCTGCATTTCCATCTGACGACGCTGCAACTCTTCGTTATCTAAGCTGAATAGATTATAGCGGTTACGGCCTTGCTCTTTAGCGGCGTGACAAGCAGAGTCTGCTTGAGCGTGCACCATTTGTGGCGTATCAGCGGTATGATCGATGATACGGATACCAATTGAGCAACTGATGAACAGGCGTGTGTCTTCCCAAATAAAGAGGTGTTCGCTTAGTGTCGAGATGATCAGTTTGGCAATATTGATGGCGCCATATTCGTCACAGTCTTTGAGTAACACCGCAAACTCATCGCCTCCCATTCGAGCCAAGATGGAATTGTACGGCAGAACGCCTTCCAGCATACTTGCGCAGAATTGAATCGCCGCATCACCTGCATCATGCCCAACCGTATCATTGAGGACTTTTAGTTGATCTAAGTCGAGGTACAACATGGCGTGGACTCGACGATGGCTGTCCACTTCGCACAGTGCGGTCTTAAGCTCTAGTTCAAAATGGTTTCTGTTGTAAGTCCCCGTCAGTAAGTCATAGCGAGCTTGGTATTCCAATTTCTCGGAGAGCAGTTTGGTTTCGGTAATATCTTCGCCCACAATCAGCAGTTGCTCAGATTCACTCAGCGGACGAATATTCTCGCGCACCCAAACACGATGACCATTTGCATGACGATACTCGACTTCACGTCGCCAAACACCATGCACTTGCTGGTTGGGTTGCAATAACACTTGGCGAGGGAACAGCACTTTGTCATCAAAATAGAACTCCCTCAGGCGATGTCCGAGCATGTCCATCGGTTTGTAGCCAAGAAGTAGTTGAGCAAATCGATTCACTTCTTGAATTCGGTTATTACTATCAAGCGTCACCATCATCACGGGCTGCTGCTCATAATAGTTGCGTAGGGTTGACTCACGTTGGTAGAGCTTGTCCTCCATCAATTTACGACTGGTAATATCGCGCGCTTCAAACAAGTATTGCTTATGATTCCCTACTTGCTGAGAAAAAGGCTTGAGCGAAACTTCTAATACCAAGGCGCCGTGTTCTTTACTCCAAATTTCAGCTTCAAACGTCGACACTTGATGGTGAGGCGCATGGAAATACTCCTCTAGCAGCGCTTGGGCTTTCTCACTCCAGTTGGGATGAAACCAAAGTGGTCGGTCTAAACGCAGTCCTTGGTGATAAAGTAAGGATTGAAGGTGATCGTTGCCCGATTTAAGCACACCGTTGGCATCCAAAATGCCCATATACTGCATGCTCTGATCGAAAATCGATTCTAGAATAGCCTGGCTTTCTCGCGCAGCGCTCTCACTGCGACGCATCCGCTGTAAATAATAACCCATCAGCAAAATGACCACCGACATCACCACAAACAGACTACCAAACAGGCGAATTTCCTTGGCAAAACGTTCAGAAAGCTTCATTGGCTTATTAAAAAATACCGCAGAAACCTCTTGTTCAGCCCCCAATCCCCAACGCGCTACCGCTTGGTAATCGAGCTTTATTTCAGAATCACTTTTTTTCACGGCAGGCAGAGGCTGATCAGGGTTATCCAAAACGAATTCAAGCATCTCTGCACTCTCAATACCATGCCGATAACCACTTTGAATAACCCCTCCAACTGCGCCATGACCCAAACCAATGTCATGCACCATAAACAGCGGCGCGTTTGAGACTTTGTTGACACCAACCCAGTCACGCTCGCTGCCAACCATACCTTGTTTATCTCGGTAATAGGTCCAGAACAAGACGACTTTATCGGAACTCAGTTTTGCGACTTGTTGTTTTAGATCGATGATGCTGTCTGGGACAAGTTGTACGATTTTGTCTCGATATTGCGGGAACTTGAGGACAAAATTGTCGATTTGATAACGCAACACCTCACCGGTCACCGAGTGGTCACTGACGATGAGAACTTGTGTGTAGTTCGGATGTAAGCGCTCAATAAGAGCGAGATTCGCTTCCAAATCGACATCTTCCATGACTCCGGTTGCATTCAGAGAACGATGTAAAGAAGGATGGTAGTTATTAATGCCGTTAAATATAACTGGGGTGTCTTTGATGATTGGGGCTAAACGCTGCATGAGTTCAAGTGCATTGTTATCGCTCACTAAAATGGCATCGAATCGCTCTTTGCGTAATTTCGTAAAATACAAGGATTTTAGTTGCGCAAAAAACTGCTCACTCTGGTTACGTTTCGAGTCTAGATAGAGCACACGCATGTCCAGCGCTCGATCGCCCAGCTGTTGCTCGATGCCTCGCTGTATGGAGTCCGTCCAGAAAAAACCCTGATGATAGGAGTGCACGACCAACACCTTCGGATCTGAGGCCGTAGCAAACGCGCTCCAACATAGCGCGGCAATAACCAGAAAACGCTGCACATTATCTCCATAGCTCGGAGTTAACCCGCAGTTACTCCTGCCAAACCTTGTGAATCCTATCCGCTATGAGTATAAAAGGGAGGTAAAACTCTATCCCTAACGGAAATCATAGTATGAATGCGAGCCTGCCGAAACTCGACGACCTTGACCGCGCAATATTAAAAACACTGATGGCTGACGCCAGAACGCCCTACGCAGAAATGGCAAAGCAGTTCGATGTCAGCCCTGCCACTATCCATGTGCGTATCGAGAAGATGAAGTCGGCTGACATCATCGAAGGAACGGAGGTGATCATCAATACCAAAAAGCTTGGCTACGATGTGTGCTGCTTTATTGGTATTAACCTCAATGCAGCTCGTGATTACCACTCCGCGTTAGAAAAACTCAACGCGCTCGACGAAGTCGTTGAAGCTTACTACACCACGGGCGCGTATAACATATTCGTCAAATTGATGTGCAAATCGATTGAAGAGCTGCAATTTGTACTGATCGACAAGCTGCAAGCCATTGATGAGGTTCAGTCCACGGAGACATTGATATCGTTGCAGAACCCGATCAACCGCAACGTAAATCCGTAAAATTTTTTATAAAAAATGTACAAAAAAGGCCAACCGTTCGGTTGGCCTTGATGTTTTTTGCTCAATTTACGCCGCAATACCCGAATGGCGCAACAGTGCATCGATTTGTGGCTCGCGGCCACGGAAGCGCTTAAACAGCTCCATTGGCTCTTCACTGCCCCCCATTTCTAGGATGTTGTTCAGGAAGCTTAGACCCGTCTCTTTGTTGAAGATGCCTTCTTCTTCAAAGCGAGAATACGCGTCTGACGACAGCACTTCAGCCCACAGGTAGCTGTAGTAACCCGCACTGTAGCCACCAGCAAAAATATGGCCGAAGCTGTGTGAGAAACGCGCCCACTCAACCGCAGGAACTACCGCGACTTTCTCTTTCACTTTCGCCAGAGTTTCCAGTACACGCGCACCCACTTCAGGGTCATATTCGGTGTGAAGCGTGAAGTCGAACAAGCCGAATTCTAGCTGACGCAAAATACCCATCGCAGATTGGAAGTTTTTCGCTGCGAGCATTTTGTCTAGCATCGCTTTAGGTAGCGGCTCACCTGTCTCATAGTGACCAGAAATGAACGCCAGCGCATCCTCTTCCCAACACCAGTTTTCTAGGAACTGACTTGGTAGCTCAACCGCATCCCAAGGCACGCCATTAATACCTGAAACAGCACCTGTATCAACTTGCGTCAACATGTGGTGGATTCCATGACCAAATTCATGGAATAGCGTCACGACTTCATCGTGCGTGAACAGTGCTGGTTTGTCGCCCACTGGACGGTTGAAGTTACACGTTAGATACGCAACCGGCGTTTGCAGCTCGCCAGATAGCGTAACGCGACGACCACGACAATCATCCATCCACGCGCCGCCACGTTTGTGTTCACGAGCGTAGAGATCTAGGTAGAAGCTGCCACGGAGTGTGCCTTCAGCATCAAAGATATCGAAAAAGCGCACGGACTCATGCCAAGTGTCTACGCCTTCGCGCTCAGTAACGGTCATGCCAAACACGCGGTTTAGCACTTCAAACAGACCGCTCACGACTTTTGACTCTGGGAAGTATGGGCGCAGTTCTTCATCCGAAATTTGGAACAGGTGCTGCTTTTGTTTCTCGCTGTAGTAAGCGATATCCCAAACGTTCAGCTCTTCAACACCAAACTCACTTTTCGCAAACTGACGTAACTCTTCGACTTCACGTTCACCTTGCGGCTTCGCTCGTGTCGCTAGGTCATTCAGGAAGCCCAGCACTTGATCCGGCGTTTCAGCCATCTTTGTTGCTAACGACTTTTCACTGTAAGTATTGAAACCTAGCATACGTGAAATTTCATGGCGCAGTTTTAGCTGCTCAGTAATGATTTCTGAGTTATCCCATTTGCCTGCGTTTGGACCTCGATCAGAAGCGCGCGTCACGTACGCTTCGTACACTTCTTTACGCAACTCTTGGTTATCGCAGTAAGTCATGACAGGTAGGTAAGATGGGATATCTAGCGTAATTAGGTAACCATCTAACTCTTTTGCTTCTGCGGCAGCTTTCGCTGCTGCCAGCGCCGATTCTGGCATACCTGCTAGGTCTTTCTCGTCTGTGATGTGCTTGGTCCAACCCATGGTGGCATCCAGCACATTGTTAGAGAATTTAGAGCTCAGCTCAGACATACGTTTGCTGATCTCGCCGTAACGGTGCTGCTCATCGGATGGCAAACCAATGCCTGATAACTCGAAATCACGCAGTGCATCAGTGATGGTTTTCTGCTGGGCACGAGTTAACGTTGCAAATTCTTCGCTCGCTTTGATGGTTTTGTACGCTTCGTACAACCCTTTGTGCTGACCAACCCAAGTGCCGTACTCTGACAAAATTGGTAGGCAACTTTCGTAAGCTTCACGTAGCTCTTCGCTGTTCACTACCGAGTTCATGTGACCCACTGGCGACCAGATGCGGCTTAAGCGATCATCCGCTTCTTCAATTGGCGCAATCACACTGTCCCAAGTTGGGTGAGCGTTGTCTTGTAGAACTTCATCGATTTTTGCTCGGCAGTCAGCAATCGCTTGCTCAACGGCAGGCTTGATGTGTTCTGGTTTAATTTGAGAAAACGGAGGTAGGTCCGTAAACGTCAGAAGAGGATTAGACATGAATAATTCCTTTTGTGTTTTGACTCTGTGATTGCCTGTCTATTTTGTGTAGATAGGCCAACTCAATGTACAGACGAGCCAGCAACATGGATTGGGGGAGCTCCGTTCCCTTTCTCTATGCCGCGATGACCATCATATAGTCAACCAGCGCTACTCTGTCCTTGAGTCTTGTTATACCTAAATGAAATTTCACACCCTTTTGAGTGCGAGAAACTCACCTAGTTCAATTCGATTACCAATAGTAAGTGTGGGTGACTTAAAGAAATTTCAATAGCGTCCCCTTATCAGAGGAACAGATTTGATTGGAAGTTCTACATCTTTAAGTTACTTGAGTATAATACCGCCATAGAGTGAAAATCACAGACCACACTCAGCCAAAGAGTGTTTCGAGAGTTTAATTTGTTAAGTTACCGCCACAGCTTCCACGCTGGCAACCATGCCGACGTGGTCAAACACATCGTTCAAAGCCTCATTCTTGATGCGCTGAAACAAAAAGATAAGCCATTCGTTTATCACGATACCCACTCGGGTGTGGGCCGTTACGATCTGACTCACGAATGGTCTGAAAAAACGGGCGAATACAAACAAGGCATCGCACGTATTTGGGATAACCCAAGCATTCCTGAAGACATCAAAAGCTACATCGATGCCATTAAAGTGCTCAACAACGGCGAGAAGCTGCGTTACTACCCAGGCTCACCACGTGTAGCGCGCGCGCAAATCCGCCCACAAGATCGCATGGTGCTGACCGAGTTGCACCCGGCCGATCACCCATTGTTAGAGCAAGAATTCCATCGTGATCGCCAAGTGAGCATCTTCAAAGAAGACGGATTCCAACGCCTCAAAGCAAGCCTACCGCCACAAGAGCGTCGTGGTTTGGTGCTGATTGACCCACCATACGAACTCGCGAAAGAGTACCGCGATGTGGTACGAGCGATTCATCAGAGCCATAAACGTTGGGCAACCGGTATCTACGCGATTTGGTACCCAGTGGTAAACCGTCACGACATCGAAGATATGATCGAAGGCTTGGAAGCACTGGGCATTCGTAAAATTCTGCAAATCGAGTTAGGTGTTGCACCAGATACCAACGAGCGCGGCATGACGGCATCCGGCATGATTGTGATTAACCCGCCATGGAAACTGGAAAGCCAGATGAAAGAGATTCTGCCATTCCTGCAAGACGCGATCGCACCAGCAACTGGCCACTGGAAAGTGGACTGGATTGTGCCAGAGTAAGCACTTCAGTACCGATATCTTCAAGCGCAACGATATTCTCGTTGCGCTTTTTTATGCTCTCACCTTCTCCCTCCAGTCGTGCTTATTCTTCTTTTTGTGCCTCTCATCGCTATTTGTCATAAGTATTGTCGCTTTTTCCCATTTAGGAATTAGTCGAATTCGATTTATGATAGTGGGATAACGGTGGCATTGAGTTCGGACAAGGTCATCCCAATCTATCTATGTACCAGATAAAATTTATAAGCTCTTGGAGAAAGTAATGGCGACTCATTTTGACTATATCTGTATCGGTGGCGGCAGTGGCGGCATCGCATCTGCAAACCGTGCGGCGATGTACGGCGCGAAAGTTGCGCTAATCGAAGCTCAAGACCTTGGCGGTACCTGTGTCAACGTAGGTTGTGTACCGAAAAAAGTGATGTGGCATGGCGCGCAAATCGCAGAAGCAATGAACCTGTACGCAGAAGATTACGGTTTTGATGTCGACGTGAAAGGTTTCGACTGGAGCAAACTGGTTGAGAGCCGTCAGGCGTACATTGGTCGTATTCACCAATCTTACGATCGCGTTCTTGGCAACAATAAAGTAAACGTGATTAAAGGCTTTGCTAAGTTTGTTGACGAAAAAACTGTCGAAGTAAACGGTGAACACTACACAGCAGATCACATCCTGATCGCGGTTGGTGGTCGTCCTACTATTCCAAACATTCCAGGCGCTGAATACGGCATCGATTCAAACGGCTTCTTCGACCTAGCAGAGCAACCAAAACGCGTTGCGGTTGTGGGTGCTGGCTACATCGCAGTTGAAATTGCTGGCGTACTGCACGCGCTAGGTACAGAAACGCACCTGTTCGTACGTAAAGAGTCACCACTGCGTAGCTTCGATCCAATGATCATCGATACGTTGGTTGAAGTGATGGACGCAGAAGGTCCAAAACTGCACACCCACTCTGTACCAAAAGAAGTGGTAAAAGAAGCCGATGGCAGCCTAACTCTGCACCTAGAAAACGGTGAAAGCCAAAACGTTGACCAACTGATTTGGGCAATCGGTCGTCACCCAGCGACAGACGCAATCAACCTAGCGTCAACCGGCGTGGCAACGAACGAAAAAGGCTACATCAAGGTAGACGAATACCAAGAAACTAACGTGAAAGGCATCTACTGTGTGGGTGACATCATGGAAGGCGGTATCGAACTAACACCAGTAGCAGTGAAAGCGGGTCGTCAACTTTCTGAGCGTTTGTTCAACAACAAACCAAACGCGAAGATGGACTACGATTTAGTACCAACTGTGGTATTTAGCCACCCACCAATCGGCACTATCGGTCTAACAACGCAAGAAGCAGAAGAGAAGTACGGCAAAGACAACATCAAAGTCTACACATCTGGCTTTACTGCGATGTACACCGCTGTTACTAAGCACCGTCAACCATGTAAGATGAAGCTTGTATGTGCGGGCGAAGAAGAAACGGTTGTTGGCCTACACGGCATCGGTTTCACGGTAGATGAAATGATCCAAGGCTTCGGCGTAGCAATGAAGATGGGCGCAACCAAAGCAGACTTCGACTCTGTTGTGGCTATCCACCCAACGGGCTCTGAAGAGTTCGTTACTATGTAGATCTTTTTATGGAAAACTAAACTTTAGATTTTCATAGTCTGGAAAACTGAACTACCCTCATTAAAGACTTGTTTTTTTTGAGGGTATTTTTATGGTTTACGTAATTGAATCATCATCAATAAATGTTCCCAGAATATACCCGCAAGCATCAACTGACACTCATCCCATTTCACTAAAGGGCTTTCCTACCTTTTATGACTCCAATCATCAATACTTGATGCCTGTTAACCTATGGATGAACTATCTAGTAAATCTAAGGAAGTCCAAAGACTTAAACTCTGCCGTTCGAGCAATCAAAAGGTACTGGCAGTTTTTGGAAATGAAACAATTAAGATGGGATGATTTCCCAGCGACAAAGTACCTACGTCCAACTTACCGCTTTAGAAATGATGATTTACTCAGCAGCGCCCGAAATGGTGAAATGCAGTTTTCTACCGCATCCTTGTACATGCTTCATGTCATCAAATTTTATGAATGGTGTATTACCCATCAACTCCTGCATGTAACTGAACACGCTAAACCATTTGAGTATGAGCTGGTTAAAGTGCAGAACCAGGGGATGATGAGACACCTAAATCCTCAATTTCTTGTTACAAGTACAGACCTGCGTATTAAAGTTCCAAAACGCGCCAACATTCAGTCATTGAATCCATTAAGTAAGGAAGAAATTCGATTATACGCCCTTGAGTTAACCAATTTTGGCATTGAGTTTGTGTTACATCAATTATTGCAAATCCACTCTGGGCTAAGAATTAATGAAGCCTGTACTTTTCCCCAATCTCTTGCCCTTAATGAACTCAGCACAGGCTTATACTCTGAAGTTTTGATAGGACCTGCGAACGGCGTTACTACGAAATATAGTAAAGAGCGAAAAGTAGAAATCCCTGCAAAGTTAGCAGTTTTACTCCACTCTTACTCAACATCTATTAGGAGGAAAAAGCGATTAAAAGGTAAAGAAAGCTCATTTCTGCTCGTTACAAAAAATGGCACTCCATTCAATGCAAATAACGTACAGCAATCCTTCCGACGGCTGAAAGAAAGCATAGAAGTAAAATATTCCATGTCTTTTAAGCACAGGACTCATGACCTCAGAGCAACCTATTGTACCTACCGACTATCATCATTGCTTGAGCATGGGCTACAAAAGAATGCTGTACTCCAAATGATGGCATGGATGGGACACAACAGCGAAAGCACTATATGGAAATACGTAGACTACCTTGAGAGAGAAAAGAGCGTTCAGAATGCCACTAGTTTCTTAGACCAGATACTAGAGGAAGCAGTATATGAATGAAATATCACACCATCCTGAATTGGTAGTAAGCCTCAAAATCGGTATATCTAAATATCAGTCATTTGATTTCAATCGATTTCGCTACCTTGGAGTTCCCCAAAAAAAACAAATTGATAAGGCAAAATTCGCAAATCGCGACAAGTTGGTTCACAAGTGGGTAGATATCTTAGGAAGAAGCCAAGAATATTCTGACCAGACGAAGTTTGGTTATTTCCATGATTTAACTCGATATGTAAGTTTTACTGACAGCCGGATGCTCAACCCCGAATCTGAGGAGGCTGCGAATGCTTGGGAGCAGCATCTCATTGAAAAAGTTAGGCTAGGAAGCATGCCAGTCAATACAGCACAAAAGCATAACAGTGCTATCCGCTGCCTATTAAGGCTCTTAGGCTACCCTGTCGAGAAATGGTTTTCTCCTCATGGTCTATTCCGCCGAGAATCAAATCCAACAGAAGCTTATTCAGACACAGAACTAAAAACTCTTCTGAGGCTTATCCAACCACTGTTTAATCAGCTTTTTAAACAAATTACATCCGATTTTCCTCTCTACCTAAACGCCCAACCAAGAGATAAATTTGCGTCTATCCAACTTAAAGGACGCAATTGCCAAGTCGCTGGGGCTATAACTAAGTGCTTTACACTAGGGTACTTCTTAATGTCGTACTACACATGGGGAAATAGCACTACCATTCTGAAAATGAAGAAGTTTAAGAAATCGGATCTGAGCAAGAACATCGTGTATTCACAAAGCGTACTAAAAGCCAGAGCTAATAAGTACGTGACCATCTCGATTGGTGAAAACAATAATCAAAATGTCCCGAAACATGCATTGAGATTTATCGAGAAGCTTCTCGAACTTAGTAACCTAGTCGCCCCCAATAGCGATCATCTGTTTTTTAAAGTCAGCAGAGGAAAAGCTACCTCCCTTGAACCTTCAAATCTTCGTGACATAACCAATTGGTTGCTTGAGTATTTCAACCCCACAGATGATTACGGAAAACCACTGAGGCCAATGGCTAAAAGGTTTAGAGCTTCAGGTAGTGCTCGTTACTTAGATTTAACGGGAGATGCGGTTGGGGTGGCTAGTCTATTGGGTAACACTCCCCAAACAGTAAGTCGTCACTATACAACCGGTAGTCCCATAGAAAACAGGAAACAGTTACAGGCTGCTGCCCATACACTAGAAGCCGTTGCTCGCTGCTCTGATTTAACTGAGTCAAAAAATTATGCGAAACAACAACTGGATGTTGAAGTACTTCCATATGACGAGTTCCTAGAAAAATACTCATCTTTTAAAAAGAAACCACAAACGACAATCATAGGTTCTGGTTGCAAGAACCCTTTCGATACCCAAGCTGGCAATTACAGAAGAAAAATGAACTTCAGTCCTAAAGATCTAGATGTCGAGCACCTAGCTTGCTCAGATATTCTGAAATGCTTTAGCTGCCCCAACCAAGTGATTCTCGAAGAAGTGGAAGATATTTGGTGTTTGATGAGTTTTAAAGAGGCTGTTAACGACTCTCTCGCAAATCACACGAATCGACAGCAATTCGAAAGAAACTTTAGAGACTTAATAGACAAAATTGAAATGGCTATTTTTAAAGTCGATCCAGCAGTGCGGCGAAAAGCCCAAAATAAACTTAGAAAAGAAGGTCGATATTGTTTATGGCCTGAAGGAATTAACGACCTCTTTTAGGAATCCAAAATGAGAATATTACTAGAGCTTCCGAGTAGCACCGTCCTAAAAGAAAATCAAAACGGATACCTGCATATACTTGACCTATATAATAAAAGTGACTTTCCGTCTCTTTACAAAATACCAGTCACTAAAAACTTTTCTGGTGCCACCGTCAGTTTCTTTGGTGATGAAGAGTGGGATCTAACCGCTTATGTTGATAGAAAAGTCACCAACAAATACAAGATAACGTTTTCTGACATCTCATCACAACCTTTAGCGAATGAGTTCAAGCTAATCTGCTTCATTTGGATATACACTTCCGCCGGACAAGGTCGCTCGTCACCGCTGAAGCCAACTTCTCTTATAGCACTTCATAGTAAGTTGACACAAATCTACAAGTACTTAGACAGATTGAAGTTAGACAGCATATCAAACCTATCTCACCCCGTACTTTTTTATGAGTTTTGCAATCATATTCAAGCCTTGAAGTATAGCTTTATAAGCGCACAGCACATATTCGCAGCTCTCGGGAAAGTGCAAAAATCATTCAGATATTTACCTTTCTCACTCGAACTTCCTACAGATCAAGGACCAGGAGAACTCGCGTCAGAATACTGCTGTCCCTCAAAAAGTAGGTCAGACCAATTCTACGCCATGCCGACATCAGTTATGGAAAAGATATACTTTTGGTGCATTGATTTTATTGAAGAATTACATCCCAACAAAGAGATTCTAAGCGAACTAGCTACTGAGATGAGACTCAATTATACGATGGGGAAAAAGCTCGTCGATAAAAAAATAGACTCTGGTACATGGAAATGGCTAAGCTACGATTCTCCTGATTATCGTATTGAAGTTAATAAATCCAAACCCGTACCGTACAAGAACATTATTGAATCATTTTTAGTTGGTTCACCTCTCGAAAAATACTATCTCCCCACAGCATCGCGCATGCAGGGTTGGTTTAACAAAATATTGACTGCTTGTTACATTCTATGCGCAGCATTCACGGGAATGCGAAGAAATGAATTGTATGGGCTCCACTCAGATAGCTTCAAAACTCGAATATTCAATGGCAAAACAATTTACACACTTCAGTCTTATCACCACAAAATGACTCAAGGAAGAGGGCAATTGACCGAGTGGGTTACATCTCCTGTTACAGGCAAAGCTATTGAGTTAGCAGAGGCCTTAACACGACACATGCGAGTCGAATTATTTTCAAGCCCTAATCCAATGAAAAATCATGAAGCTAGCTGTCTTTGGATAACTCAATCAAGAAAAAGTGAAGAGCCAAAGTTAATGTATGAGGGGCACTTAAGGTATCACTTCGACTTGATAGCTCAAGAGGCAGGTGCAATTGTTAACCAGCAAGTTCTTGATGAGTTTAAGCTAATCAACCCGAATAGAAATCCTCTACACGCCGACAAAAATATTCAACTAGGTAAAGTTTGGCGTGTCACAACCCACCAATTTCGCCGAACTTATGCGGTATTCGTACGGCGACATAACCTTTGCTCTCTAACTGCAGTTAAAGACCAGTTCAAACACCTCGATATTCCAACGACTGATTGGTACGGGGAAGGTAGTGCGGCCGCAGAGTTAAGGGGAATAGAAAAAGATACCGAGCTTAAAGAGCTTATAAAATCTGTCGCCAATGAGGTGATCATAGATAACGTGTATCGCTGGTTTAATTCAAGCGAAAAGCTATACGGGAAAAGAGGTTTAGAAATAATGAAAGAACGAGGTTCTATCCCTTCAGACCTAAAAACAAGAGAACAAATTCAAGAACTTGTTGAAAAGGGAGTAATTGATTTAGTTGGAACGCTCCACTCATATTGCCTTGCCGGTTACGAATGTCGTATGGATAAAGTGGCTTCCCCAGCCAGTTGTTTTAAATGTGAAAACCAACTCATTGACGAGGATAAAGCCCAAAACTGGATACACCGCCACAAGTGGGCATCGGAACAAGTCATTTACCTAGATTCAATTAACCGATTAACCTCCTCCATTGAAAGCCACTATATAACCCAGATTCGAGCCACCGAGAGAGTGATGTACTACTTTAAGATTCCTTTTAAAAAATTTGACCTCAAGGGGGCAGAGCGTGGGTAAGTCTAATGTAACAAGAGCTAAGATAGAGGAAGCACTAAAACGTATACTGCAAGGAAAACCCAAGGTCATACCTTCTACACAGAAGCTCTCTGTAAAAGCAGTTGAAGAAGAAGCCGGACTAGGTAGCGGGTCTGTTTATTATTATCCTGATATTGTTAAAAAAATTAAAAATGACTCTTTAAAGAAACAAGGCAACAATCAAAACAGTTCTTTGTATGACGAAAAGATCTCATATCTTCGTGAACAGTTAAAAAAAGAAAAGAGACTAAAAGAAAAATATCGGTCCGAGGTTACTGAGCTAAAAACTCAGCTTGCTAACATGGCGAGCCAGCATAACCAACTCGCCTTAATAATTCAGCAATATCAGTACAAAATTGCAGAACTAGAGTCTATAGGTAAAGTACATCAACTAGAAAAGCCTGACGATTAACCGATTCACGACTAAAGCAGCTCCAAGCGAGTGATCGTTCCCTTTTCTTTTTTGCCAAGCCAATAGCCTCTACGCCCAACAATAAGAACAAGCATTGGTATTTCGGTGTTTATGCTTCGATTCCAAGAACCTAGATCGGTATAGGAGGGGCATGGCCTATCTTCCGGGTGTGTATGCCATTCCCCAAGGTACTGATGAGCACCACCAGTGATTTCAAAAGCCTCATTGACTCGTGACTGATGATGAGCTCCTCGACGGTCTACGCGGCACCTCTGACGAATATCGCCAGGCCCGGGGTCAGATATATCGCAAACAACCAAATGTTGCCCTCTACGCTCTCCTATAAGGACACCTGCAGACTCAGGAGTAAGATGATGGAGCTGACGATAAGACAGCAATCGCGTTACTACATGTCCCATAATGACAACAAGACAATCACTCTCATCTTTGAAAACAAGTTCGACATCACTCATCACAAATATTACATCCTGAGAAGTGCTTTAGAGTTCTCGGCTTTTTCGAACGAGAGCCATCTAGCATATGCTCACTATAATTCCATGGAAGAGTATGTTCTAGCGTATTCAATACTGCCTCCTGAGCTAAAGCTGCCGTTATGTGGCTTACTGCAGCATCGTATGGTGTATATGTACTTCCACAACTTATGTGCTTCTCTTTTTCCTGATCAATGCCCTCAAAACGAAGATCTACTTTATTTCGATAAACTGCGGGATCAGCTATCATACAACCATAACAACAGCTACCATCGTCAACCAAAACCTTTGAAGCCCGCCCATTACCATCATTAAATGCATGAATAATCACTGGCCTAACATCTGCGCTTAGAGTCCTAACCACTGCCGCAAGACGCTTGGAAACGGGTGGGCGACCTGTTGCATCAATAACGATGTCATATTTCAATAGGACATCAGCTTGGATAGGGAACTGTCTGTCAATCCCTTTGATATTCTGCGCAATATGGACGGCTTCCTTCAGGCTATTGGCTAAAGCTATAGATTTAGCTAGACCAAAGTTATGAGCTGTCAGAGAATGCCGAGCAAAATTGTGTGGTTTGAAAGAATCATTATCATAAAGGTGGAAGTGATTTTCTCCGCAGCCAGCGCCACTACGCAGCAGCAGTTCTGCCAAATATCCACCTATAGTCCCGCATCCAATAAGAGCAATACGCTTATGACTTAAATTTCCAACGTCTGGTCGTGGTTGATTACGACTTAGTAGAGTGTCTCGATCAGCTCTGGTCACACCTAACCGCTTAAAGTTGGCACTAACAAGCTTGCCACCTAATAATGTCGCTTCATTGTTTATGTTCCGCTTTCTAGTGACATTCTTACCAAAGTACCGTTTGCCGAGAACACCCAAATTCAGCTCCAAGTAAACGGCCAACTCATCTTGCCCTTCCACATCAAACAACAATATGTGACGTTTTGTCTTCTTGGACATCAAGAGAGTAACCGTCTGAGCATGCGCAGAGCAATCAACAAGCTTCAACCAACTCAAAACCTCACGAAGGCAGGATGGAGGCCAGTTTACACCAGCCAAACGGTTCGGCTTTACTGATATACAATGCGTTGTAATTGACACTTCTTGCAGGGAGCTTTCATCGAACTTTCTTTGGTTCAACCATTTTACTAACTCTTCACTTTGCTCAGAGCAGGCAGCTACGTACTCTCTGCGGATAGATCCACTACTTAGTTCAGCTTCTACGAGGTGAGCCTTTAATTGAACTTTTCTCGATGGCTTAGCTAACAAGTAGAGATCTTCTTCTGACTGCCAATAAGCACTGAACTCTCCTTCAAGTTCAACATCATTTGATGTTCCACTCTCTACAGATGCTACAGAGTTATCCAAGGTAAGCTGTATTTGCTCATCCACATCTTGATAAGTTGACTTTAGATCATTGGAGTTCCAATCAGCCTCCATTTGGGCAACATAGCATAGGTAAAACCCGAAATTGATATGAGGCAGTAGTCGACCTTTATACTGTTCGGGTTGCTGCAGAATATACGCAAAGGGTAGCTGTATGTGCGGGTCATTCCACAGAACCAAAGCAATTACAAATACCCCACCTTTAGTCGAGTACTCTTTTACGTAGTAGCCTTTGCGCCGGCTTTTTGTATCCAACAGAATGCCTTTAGGCATTTGTTTAGCTGGCGTATAACGAAATCCGCATCCCAGTAATGTATGATGTAATTCCTGCTTCACTTTCAACCACTTACCATTGTACTGTTAATTTTCTCTGGTTTTGAGGCTGAACTAGGCTCTTGAGCAAATGCAGGAAGTGCCTTTGCTAAAACAATAAGATCGCTATTGGTAACACGGCTCCCAAATGCCATATTGATCTTTTTCAAGGCCTCGGACTTAGAATCAGCCAATTCAGCAGATGACAGAATACTAGGCAAGCGCTCTAATTTACTCATAATATCCATCTCACGGCGGCCATGCTTAGAAGAGGGTGGGAACAATGGCTTTTCATCGGTATCGTCAGGACTCTCTACCCCTCGAGCAAACTCATCAGGAAGATTCTTAGCAACTATCTTCATAGTCTCTCCCAGATCACTGGAATCATGAGAAACTCTATCAAGTATGTTTACCGTTGCCGCCATGAGACTTATCGAAGATGGACCACCAACATCCCATTGTGCATCCCGCCATGCTTTCATAAACCGACAGACCTTACGGAGGTGTTTTCCAATTCGTACACAGCTATCGTTAAACCAATCTTCAACTATTTTTGGATCACTATTAACCCATTTTCGCTCACCTTCGCGAAGAGCGAGGTTCACATTCTCAGAATCGACCTCATAAGAGTCAGTATCATCCGAATCATAGAAATATGATTCACAGCCAACATTTTCGAGCAATGACCTGTTTGCTTTTAAAGCAACTTGCTTTTTCATAAATTCATCTTTAGGGATAGCATACATAGGTACATCTATATGCGTTTTCTCTCCCTCGATTTTAATCCGTCCACATGTCTGCTTAGCTTCAAACTTCCAACCACTATTTTCCGCTACAAGTGATTTTAGTGAGGCGTCTACAAGGAGAACTAGTAAGGTATGGCCAATCTTGGGCTCTGACTCAAAGATAGGCATTGGCATGTAGGTGCCATCATCAATATCCATTTCTTGACCTGGCTGAAACGGACGATTCAGAGTGTCATACTGGAAGCTTCCCTGAGTCCAGAAGCGCGGTGTCAGTCCCAAAAACTCATCACGAGTATCTTCATCCATCTCGTGAATAAGCTTAGCTACCTCTCGTTGATCGTTTTCAGACAGGTACTTGATTTTAGTCTTTGAGACCTTTTCCTGAATAATTTCAAACGTAAGAACACTTTGTTTCACAGCCTTGGCAATGCCCTTAGCTTCTTCAAATACATCTCGTGTTCTTAACCGGATAATCTTGCGCAGCGCCTTAAGGTTGTTCTTCTCTTCGTCTGTAAGAACTAGCTTACCCATCAAGCCATCATTTCGGTTTGTATAGTACTGGTGAAAGTTCCAAGCCATTTTCACTCTCCTCTAAGATTTATTTAAATTTGCGGGCAGGTACTTTGAAAAAATCTGCCAATGCTTTGTTTTTAGTGAACTCTTCAGTAGCTAATTGCCTACCACGGCTAGCTAAATTGCTGAGCGAGCTTTCAGAAGCGTTATCCAAAGTAATGTCACTTGCAGCTTCATGGGGTACTGTGTCATCCAGATACACGAGATTGCCTATGGCGTCATGTGTCGCTAACTCTCTTGACAACATAGCTCTGTGAAGTTGCTGATTCGCCGTCATGGTACTGAGGACCAACCTTTCTCCCATACCCCATAACCCTAGATAGCCGCTTTTACCAGACAAACTAGAAGGGCTGAGACTATACTCCGCCCCCAGAGTACCTACGTTGAGTATCCTGACATCACTAACCTTTGTCTCAGGAAAGTCTGTCGTCATATCGCGAAAAACTTCATGTAAGCCAATAAAACTCGGATTATTTGCAACCAAGCCTCCATCAGCAAAATAGGCATCCAAATCTTCACAATAGTGAGGAGCAAAATATGTGGGTGCAGCTGAAGTAGCCAAAGCTGCATCAATTAACTTGAGGCGACCATCCCTGTTAAATTCCGGGTTGTGGGGAGTTTTGAAGAACTGAGGTTTACCTGTAGAAAGATTAACTGTAGGAATGAGAACTCTACACTTCAGATCATTAAAAGTGCTGTCTTCACCGACCATACTGGCTATCGTTGTAGCTAATGGCTTACTGTCATAAAGCGGACGTCTGGCCAGTCGATACTTTCTGCGTAAACCTGAGAAAAATCGTGGGTATTTCTGCTCAGGAAAGATATGTCCTGCTTGTTTTCTAAACACCTCTTCCAGCTCTTTTGCGCTCTTTCCATAAGCCAAACCCAAAGCCAGAATTCCACCAATAGAAGTACCTGTAATCAGGTCAAAATAATCTCCAATTTTAAAACCATTAATACCTTGTGTTTCTTCGACTACTCGCTCAATTTCAGCCAACAAGCTGATAGTAAATAAGCCTCTTGCTCCGCCGCCATTCAAACTAAGAATTCGGACTTGGTTTTTAACATGTTCATTCTCAGGTGGATTTGGCATGCTGCCTCCATTTTCAATCCATCACATCAGTACAGTTAGGGTAAGTTGTGGTAACGGATTTACCACAACTCTGGTTTTGAGTATTTATACACACAAAGCTGGTCATGGTTCATACCCAGAGCCGTTACAACGTGGGCATTGAAGAGGCTCGTAGCTCCGCTTGGTCAGCTTTTCGAATGTCCGCTTCACCGCCCATGCTTCTTGCCTTTGCATTCCTTACTTTTTTTGAGTCATATCTTACCCCTAGAAAACTGCTGGTTACGCCGCATCAAAATAGCCACGCAAACGTTCTGAAAGCTCACTTACCTTTAGTGCATGAAGTTTTGGAGCCATATCCTTTCTTGAGTTGAGAAACGTTACCGCTCGGTTATGTTTAAGTAGTTCTTGCCCACCACAAACAACCAAGTACTCCTGATGCTCAGAGTTGGCGGCATCCATAGCTGTATAGGCGAGCTTCTCAATCGCTGTCCCGCTTGTCTCCTGATACTTAGCAGCAATCTGCAAACTTCCTTGTGGCGTATAGACGATGAAGTGAGCGTAATCATTTTTTTCGGGTAGTAGCGTACTTGAGTAACGAACGTTACTCTGAAACGTAAAAGGTTGTTTCGTAGAGTTTTGAGTCAACCCAATGCTTTTAAGGGTGGCAGAAATGTCCGCCAGTAAGTGCTTACGAGACATATGCATCCTCCTATCGAGCTTTATTGGATTGAGCTAAAACAGAAGCGGCGAGCGTTTTCGTTTCTTCACTGTACTTAGTGCTCTGTAACGCCTTGGACGCTCTGCTTTCCATTTCAGAGCTAGTCTGTCTAGGGGTTGAAGTTTGTGATAAAGCCGAACCAGCAAACGCTTTTGCGATCGATGAAGCATTTGGGTTCTTTAGGGTGTGGGAAGCAAGTGAAGCAACATCACTTGAAGTCTGTTTGGTGTTTTTAGGCATAACTAAGCCTCCAAAAATTGGTGATAACTATTTCATGTTCACCAGGATGGATGCTAAGCTAAGGGTTCGACGTTTAGATGAACATCCTTCCTAGTGGGTGATGATTGTCTTTAAGTAAGCCCCTGACAATCGTTGGGGGTTTTCTTTATCTAATACCTGTTAGTTTTTACTCCACAGACAAACACTATATGTTGTGTCATTCATACTACGGATCACAAGATAGTGCCGATAAGCAGGTATTTCAAGTTGCATACAACACACCAACTGTGGATAACTCACTTTAACGCCATCACCTGTTAGTAGCTGCTAACCTATAACCTTTTTAGCTACAAGCACTCCAAAAACTTCAACCTCATAACTAGCTGATATATAACCAAGAAAAATAAAAATCACTTGATCTTTGGTTACATTTCGATCTATAGCCACTCAAAAAGCAAGGCCTTATTTTTGCACTTCTGGTTCATCATTTTTTTTTAACCAGAGGGTTAAAAAACACCTCTTCAGGCTGAAGAGATGTTACGATCAAACTCTGGTTAAATCAAGATTTTTAATCAGAAAGACCAATCAGCTCATAGACGAACTCTTTTCCACCGCTCTCAGCCACTTCCTCAACTCGCTTAACGTAGCCCAACTTAAAGAGGTTCTTAAGACGAGTACTTGCATTTTGAGTGCTAATATCCAAGCTCTTTGAGATTTCGCTCGTTGTGGCTTTCTTGTTGGCACACAAATAATCCGCAAGCTCTTTAATAGACTTTGACATAGCTGGCCCGATAAATGAAGGTTCATTCCCCTGCCATACAGTCATTGGCTGCTCTTTTGCTATAGCCCCATATGTCCAGTTGTCTAATAAGTCTTCATCAATAAAATCCGTTAAATAGAAAAACTTCTCTCCAGAATAATGTTTTGCCAGTGACATAACACTCTCTCTTGGAAAAGATGCATCCGTAGCAATAATTCCTTGCAACGATATACCAAAAGTGTTCTTTTCTTGATGGGACTCAACAAATTGTAACAAAGAAGCGTAAACAGCCTTACCTTTAACGTTTCCATTTGGGTGCGCGTCTTGCGTAAAATCTTTAAGTTTAAGAAGCATAAGTCTGGTTCATGTTTTTTATTTAATGAGAATATAGCACATTAATGTAGATAAAAATCAAAACAAATGTGAGTTCCTAATATTTTTGTGAGATTCTCATGAAAGTAGAACTCATTAACTTTTCCGCCTCGATACTTAATCGTTATCTCAAAACACTCTTGTCTGATACAAATCGTAGCATCAAACTTAGCTGCGTTTTTGGCGCTAACTTTCATACCTAACCCACGACTTTTGTAATTGGGGTCTTTAGCACCGCTAATACCTCCACTCTCAAAAACTTCCTTTAACAACATGGCATTGCTTTCTGAGTTGTCTTCAGGGAATCTCTCAAACAAGTCTGAATAACGCGACTTAAGCACTGGCCTCAACGTCCCAACAATACCTTTCCCGCTATCCGAGAAAACTGTTTGTACGTTTTTACCAATACCACCTTTTTCATACACTTGGAGTGCGGCAACTCCAGGAATTGGGGATTCAGAATGCTCTATGATGTTGTTTATAAACTCAGCAATAAAACCAAACGCCGTATTGGCATGCTCTTCACCCGCTAAAGCAATAAAAGACTGCTTCAATTTAGACGGTAAATCAGTATGTTCGGTCTGATAAGGAATAGAGACAAACTCCATAACTTTGTTGTTTTTTCCATAATGGCAGGAGCTGTCTTGCACTTCTGGAACAACATTAATAGAGCCGTCTAACTCGTCGAATAGTCCAACACGACATAAATAAGTGAAAGAACCTTCGCACTCTGAAAAGTCCAAAGTTATGTCTTTTCCTTCATGTGCTAACTGATTAACAAGACACAATATTCTCGAGATCGCACCAAGTAAAATCGAACAATCGCAGAACTTTAATCTTATGCGGTCAACGGAACTTGACCACAAATCTTCCTGCTCCATAAGGATATTTTCAAAATCAGATATTCTTAGCCAACCCGTTTTGGCAATTTCTACGACCGTCTCTTTGTCTGATAAGTACCACCTATCATCTGAACACGTAAATAGTCCACTGTCATCGTGATGTAGAAATGAATTGACCGATTTTTTTTTAAGGTTTAATCGCTTAGCGATCTCTCTCCCTTTTAATCCCGGATTATTATGCAGTAATAGCTGTATCTCTGACTTCATCAATCAATTCTCACATTTGAATACATGTATTGCACACCTAGCAGAAAATACCAAAGCAGTTACATATGGTATGGCTAATGCATTGTAGCGGAAGTTGAAGCTGAACCAGAGTACAAAAGATCATTTTTTGACTAGGGTGCAATCAGAAAAGCGGAAATTATGCGATGCTTAAAAACCCCTAATTGAAGCTCATCAAGTATGGCAATAGGACCATTTGAATGAGGTGTGGTACTGCCTACGCTACTCCACATCAATGTTAAGTCCTCACTACGGCTTTCTAAAAGGTCTTTTTCATTCAAGGAAGTACATTGATCTTCCAACTCAAATTTTAATGTGCTCGATGCTTTTGCGAACATACATGATTCAGGAATGTCTTGCTCTATCCGCTCCAAAAATTCTATAAGGTTTTGTTCTGCGAAAGTGAAGAGCCACGCTTGCTGGTTTATTGAGCCATTAACTCTAAGAATACGCCCAAGTACTTGCCTAAAGTACAGTTCTGTCTTGACTGAACTAATGTGACAACAAACTTGAAGGCGAGGAATATCTGTGCCTTCGCTGATCATTCCAACACTTACAATCCACTGTGTATGACTCTGACGATAGCGTTCAATTTCAGCTAATGGTTCTTCGTGGCGGTAAGTAACAATTGAGGCTGATTGGGCGTATTTTTGAGAGAGTATTTTTTTAATTTTTTGTGCATGCTGAACTGATGACGCAACCACCAACCCTCCAGCATTTGGAGATTGAGAACGTAGCTCTGCAAGCTTTTTACACCCCAGACCAAGTAAGTATTCCATCGCTTCTTGATTGTGAATGACACTTTGATACGAGGTTTTAGTCTGTTTGAGCATCTCTAGTATTGAGGAAAATGATTCAACCTTTTCATCACTAATTACCGACAAATGTTCATTGTCTACTAAGACCAACTTTGGAGATCTACAAACATTATCAGCAATAGCTTGCTTCAACGTATATTGATAGTCGACCTGAAGCTGCCCCTCAGGGTCACTGTACTCACCTAACACGATAGGCAAAGCATCCGACCGTCATGGGGTTCCTGACATAGCGAGTGTGTAGGTAGCAAGTCCCTGAATCTTTGTAAGTACTTGTTGCCCCCAAACATTTGCATTTTCTACATCCGAACCAGAACAATGATGAATCTCATCAAAGACTACGAACACTCTTCGGTTACTGAGAGTTTGCCAAAATTCATCATTAAGAAATTGAATTGATTGATAGGTTAGTGACTGCCCAATTGAACCTAACCCACCATTAAAAGTGCAATTAAGAGTGTTCGAAAAGGTTCTTTTTATACTATCCGAAACGGTTAAAGATGGAGAAAAACACAACACAAGATCGACCATATCATCTTGCAACAATCTTGAAGCTATCGTGGCTGCAAGCACAGTTTTACCAGCTCCTGGTGTGGCTTGGCAAAAGAAGTGACGATGGTTATCTGTAAATTTTCTTAATGCCCGTTCAGAACACTCTCTCTGCCAAGCTCTCAGCATGCTTGTTTTCCGTCATAGAGAACCTTTAGAACATTTGTTAAGCCATTTACTCTTCCCAGTAGGTACGCTGAACGTTCTTTTGCTTCTTCAAGAAGCGTGATTAATTTCGGTTCCAGTTCAGGAAATCGCGCTTTGAGAGACTGGTATTCATCAATCTCACCCAAAACAATCTCTAGTTCTCCTTTACATTGATTGCACTCACTCACTAACACCGAGTAGTCACGGCTCGAATAAATATCAATATCTACATTTCCTGATTTTGGCTCCACATTAAGAGATTTAAAGGTGTCTGTCTGAAAGTATCTTTTTTGACGACCGCTCCCTTCACTTCTAAGCCAGCCTTTCTTTATAAACCGTAAGATTTGTCGATAAACCTTTTTGCGCGCTTCATCAGGATCAACAGGAGAGCCTTTTAGAACAATAAACTCATCCCTTAATTCAATTACTGAAAAACCATCTATTGTTCTTTCAACCAACAAGTTATACATCTCTGTACTGAGCTTCATAGAACGCTTCATCTATTGCTAACACCACCAAAACTAAGGATTGCTTAGTATACAGAAATCAGTAAAACTAAGAAAATCTTAGTTACCGCTGAGCTTTAAGATATGAACCATAAGTGTCATTCCAAAACCCAATTCCACTGCGCCTCAAAGAAGCGCGTAAAAAAGCAAAACTCTCTCAGAAAGCCTTGGGAGTAAAAATAGGTATGGATGAAAGCTCGGCAAGCCCAAGGATGAATCAGTACGAAAAGGGGAAACATACACCCGATGTTCAAACGCTGAAATTGATTGCGGATGAGTTAGGCGTCCCTTTGAGCTATTTTTTCTGTGAAGATGACGATTCTGCTGAGCTATCAACTTACATAGCTCAACTAACGAAACAACAAAAAGAAGATCTGATAACCCACATCAGAAATAAATACCTAAGAGAATAAGCGTGAAAAATATTGTAAATACTGAAAGACATCGTGAATCCACAGCTGATCATGTAACCCTCCTAGCTGGAAC
>NZ_JADDYG010000824.1:163457-167236 GCF_015163535.1 Vibrio sp. OPT46
TCAAAGTGATCGTGCGCGACTAATGTACTCAGCCTCATTTCGAAGGTTGCAACAAAAAGCACAAGTTTTCTCATTAGAAAGTAACTCCGCGGTACGTTCACGCTTAACTCACTCTCTTGAGGTCTCTCATATAGGACGTTATATCGTTGCCAGTATCTCTGAGAAGATTAAAGATGCTAGCGACATTAGCCAAGATCAGAAAGATTATTGGAAAGACAATGGTATAGCCCTATCAAACATTGTAGAAACAGCATGTTTAATGCACGACATTGGTAACCCTCCATTTGGACACTTTGGTGAAGCAGCTATATCTAAATGGGCGAACTCTCAAGAAGCGATTAACACGTTATCTGCTTCGTTGGGTACGACATCTAATGAGTATCTGCGAGCCCTCGATGATTTTAAGTTTTTTGATGGAAACCCACAGGGATTTAGAATCATCACTAAACTTCAAGGTGATGATGGTTTTTATGGTTTAAACCTAACTTACGTTCAACTTGCAGCTTTCTTAAAGTATACATACAGCCCTGCAACGATTAACGAGCATAAAGATAAGCCTTTCACTAAAAAAGTGGGATATTTCGATACTGAAATTGATGTAATAGAAAGTGCTTGGTCTACTCTTGGTATGGCACCTAATACAAGACACCCCCTAGGCTTTTTAATGGAGGCTTCAGATGATATCTCATACTGTATTAGTGATATTGAAGACGGGATAGAAAAAGGGATTATTTCCGTAGACCATTTCAAAGCCAATGTCATCCAAGGACTAGAAAAGGTCAGCCCAAAGCACGGCAACCCTCAGATATGCTCAGATTTGAGCAACATTCTAAATTCCGTTAAGCAAGCTCCCGTTGGACAGTTTTTAAGCTTCAAAACGAAGCTGTCAAACTTTTTGGTAGATAGTGTTGCCCAAAGTTTTGTTGATAAATATAACGATTTCATCAAGATGAATGTGCACAAAGAAATCATATCTAAAGGTACCTTAGAGTATGACCTTTTAAAGATACTAAAGGTTTATACTGGTGACTATTTGTTTACATCTTCAGAGGCTGAGTGCATGGAGCTATCTGGGTACTCTATAATTTCTGGAATTATTTCTGACTACCAAAAGCTACTAGAGCTTCCCAAAGAGCAGTTTATGTCATTAATTATAAATGACTTCGATTTAATTAAAGAGAATGACCTTCACATCCATAGAAGGCTCTTTAATCGACTACCAGAAAAACATCTAAATGCATATAAAGCGGCTATTCTGAAGAATTCGTTACCAAATTTTGTGAAAGAGCTTGGTGAGAACACTACTCTTAACGATGCTTTAGTTGAGCATTTAACTCAGTTTGATAAAGTGAAAGAATGGAACTTACGAGCCCACCTGATTATTGATTTTGTATCAGGAATGACAGACCAATTTTCAATGGAGTTTTTCCATATGTTAAAGGGGATAAATGTTAAATAATCATACAGGTAACAATTTCCACGGTATGAAGCTAAGCCGCCACCCTGTAGCTTGGGTGGCGAAGGTATTGGCTTCTTGGATAAATAGCAATGCTCAACTAGAGATGAGTAGGTACCAGTACGTTCCTCAATCTTTCAATGATTACAGATCAACATTTTTAGTGCCGGTTGCTCAAGTGAATGAGAGTTCACTTCTTGAGATGTTGATGTCTCTAGAACCAGAAACTGAGTTAGCTGTACATTCAAAAGTAATCTTGAACAACGAGTGTTACCACATTCCAATGATAGACTTTGGTTCAAAAGGTTCTACACCTTCTGCGTCAGAGGCCATAAAAGAGCTGTGTAGATATTGGAACATGGGCTTCAACCTGTACGAGAGCGGTCGGTCATTTCATGGTTATGGCAATCGTCTTTTAACAAATGATCAATGGCTTCAATTTATGGGAAGTCTTTTGCTCTTAAACAAACCCAGTGGCTACAAGCTTATAGATGAACGGTGGGTAGGACATCGTATTATGGGAGGGTACTCAGCGTTAAGGTGGAGCAAAAACACATCACACTATAAACGCTTTCCGGTTCATTGTGGCTTCGTCAACGCGGACACTTTCCAAATACACGAAACTGATATCAATTCTATAATTCCTCCTCCGCCGAGATCGATAGGCCCAAGTTTTTAACGAAATCAAGTCTGGAAAATCGATTTTCCAGACTTAAATTTTCTTAAAATTTAACCTAGTTTTTGTGATTTCTGGAAAATATCTCTTAGAGGCCGTTACCAAAGGATTTCCAGAAAAATTCCAGAGTTAGATATAAAGGGTAATCGGAAACGATGCGTTAATTACGCGCTAATCGCATTGCTGATTTCAGCGAATCATTTGAAAAGGTCACCTTAGGGTGACCTTTTTTTGTTAGCCCATGCTTAACTCGCGTTCTCCAATAACGTGCGAATAAACTCGGCTTTGATAGCACTCTCCTGCTTACCGTCATGAATCAGACACAAGTCTGCACGCAGTGACTCTTTCAGCTTGATAAAACGAATCCCATGCCAATGATGCTGAGAAAACGTCGACGGCACCAACGTCACGGTATTGCTGTTTGCCACATACGCCATCAAGGTGCTTGGCTCCACCACTTGTTTGCCAATATGGGGTGAAAAGCCTTCTTGCAGACAGGCATTAATGATGAAGTTTGCCGAGGCAGAATTCGCCAAACTCATAAACGCAAACTCACACGTCTTTAAATCTTGGAGTCGCAGCAAAGATTTGCTGGCTAACTCATGTTGCTCCGACACCGCCACCACAAACACATCTTTGCCCAAAGACACCGACTGATACGGATAAATGTTGAGTGCATCGGCAAAACGCACAATGCCCACATCGATTTTCTTCTCGCTCAGGTGCTTCTTTTGCGTCTCTGGGTTAAGGTCAAAAATGTCGGCGTGATAAGTGTCATGCTCAGCATGGAAGCGCTGTAACAGACGATCAAATCCGCCCCAAAATGCGCTACTTACCACACCAACTCGCAAGATGTTTCTCTGGTTCAAACCCACTTGCTGCACTTGATTGAGCGAGACATCTAAGGTCTGAAAAATCAGTTGGCATTTGGACTCCAACAATCGCCCGGCCTCCGTTAGCATGACGTTTCTTGAATCACGCTCAAACAGTTTGACGTTAAGCACCTCTTCCAACTCTTTGATGCGATTGCTCAACGGCGAATTGGTGATATTAAGGTTCTCGGCGGCCTTAGTGAAATGCTTGGTTTGTGCGACCTCGTAAAAGTAACGCAGCATCTTCAGCGTCACGCGCTCAAATGGTTCTGACTTCATGCATTGAGTCCTAGCGAATTTCATCATCCTCTTTTTAAGGATGATAGTAGCGAATAAAGCAAAGATAACCAGCGCAGAAAGTCACACAATGGAATCAACACACAACCAGAAGGTGACTAACATGAATCACGATCCAGTAATCGGCGCGCTACAAACCATTCGCGAACGCAAACCAAACTTCCAACCTAAAGCGGCGTTTATTTTAGGCTCTGGCTTAGGCGTATTGGCAGACGAGCTACAAGACAAAGTGGTCATTCCATACGAAGAGCTCGAAGGCTTTCCGGTTAGCACCGTGCAAGGCCACTCTGGTGAGTTGGTACTTGGCACCATGGGCGGCGTAGACGTCGTGTGCATGAAAGGTCGCGGTCACTACTACGAACACGGCTCAATGAAGGTCATGACCACGCCCGTACGCACCTTTAAAAAGCTGGGCTGTGAGTTTCTGCTCGTCACCAACGCGGCAGGCTCACTTCGCCCTGAGCGTATTGATGTCGGC
>NZ_JADDYG010000824.1:167399-167953 GCF_015163535.1 Vibrio sp. OPT46
CGGAAAAGCCAATGGCATTCACCTGAATGAAGGTGTGTTTGTCTCTTACACAGGCCCCAACTTTGAGACCGCAGCCGAAATCCGCATGATGCAAATCATCGGTGGTGATGTGGTGGGCATGTCGGTCGTGCCAGAAGTGATTTCTGCGGCGCATTGCGGCTTACCCGTATTGGCAGTGTGTGCGATCACCAACATGGCAGAAGGCTTGGGAGATGTAGAATTGTCTCACGCCCAAACATTGAAGTGCGCGAAGCTAGCCGAAGCAGATTTCATTCGCTTTATTAAGCGCTTTATTAAGCATCACTTCTAAAGCTGTTTCATTCCAAAAAGCAAAAGGGTCATCAAGTAACTTGATGACCCTTTTTCGTATCACTTTTTCTAACGTTCGGGGGTATTTCGGAGCCGTTTGTGCGTTTTACTTAACTGCGCGAACCAATTCAGCAATGCCTTCCCAATCGCCGTTGTCCATCATTGCGGTTGGCACCATCCACGTACCGCCACAAGCTACAACCGATTTCAGCGCTAGGTAATCTTCCACGTTGGATGGGCTCACG
>NZ_JADDYG010000824.1:168011-171586 GCF_015163535.1 Vibrio sp. OPT46
CCACCTGTTGGCATGAATTCCACTGGGTAAACCGCCGTGAGTGCTTTCAGCATGTTTACGCCGCCTGATGGCTCAGCAGGGAAGAACTTCAACATACGCAGACCCATTTCCATCGCTTGCTCAACCAAGCTTGGGTTGTTTACACCCGGTACGATAGTCACACCACGTTGCTGACAGTATTTCACTGTGGTTGGGTTGAAGCCTGGGCTAACGATAAAGTCCACGCCCGCTTCGATCGCGATATCCACTTGTTCTGTGGTCAGAACGGTGCCCGCGCCAATCAACAGTTCTGGGTACGCTTCACGCATGATGCGAATCGACTCCGCCGCCGCTTCGGTGCGGAATGTCACTTCCGCACATGGTAAACCGTTTTCTACCAACACTTTTGCCAGTGGCAGAGCGTGTGCTACGTCGTTGATTGCGATAACTGGGACGATTTTGATTTCTCTTAATCGTTGTTCAAGTGTTGTCATGGGGAACCTCTAAAGAATAAAGCTTAATGTTGCGACGATAATAAACGCGATACCGCCAAGTAACGTTTCCATTACCGTCCAAGTTTTTAACGTGGTTTTCTCATCCATCTCAAGGAGACGAGATACCAACCAGAAACCAGAGTCATTGAAGTGAGACAGTACCGTTGCGCCACCCGCAATCGCGATTACGATAAAGCAAAGGTCTAGTTCACTCAAACCTGTTGATGCAGCCACAACTGGCGCGATAAGAGCCGCCGTAGTGGTTAGCGCTACGGTTGCCGAGCCTTGAGCAACACGCAGACAGGTTGAAATCACAAACGCCGCCACAATCACAGGCATACCTGTGTCTGTAAGAACGTCAGCCAGTGCATCACCGATACCACTTGAACGCAGTACGCCGCCAAACATGCCACCTGCACCCGTGACTAGGATAACACCACAGATAGGAGCCAATGACTCACCACATAATTTTTCTAGTTTTGCCATGCCGTAGTCTTTGGCAAACACAGCCAGACAGACAATCAAAGTGATCAGCAACGCAACTGGGGTTTTACCTAGCATACGTAGGAACTCAACCAGTGCCGTTTTGCCATCAATCACACCCGCAACCGCCAGTGTGTTCAATACCGTATCCAAACAGATTAGCAGGACTGGCAGCACAAGGATGGTCATAACCGTGCCAAATTTTGGTGCGTTGCGCTCATCCACCATCGCTTCGCCATTAAAGAAGGCTTTAGATAGTGGGATATCGAATTTTTTGCCCGCGTACAAACCAAATAGGTAAGCGCCAAGGTACCAAGTTGGAATAGCAACCAAAATACCCACCACCAATAGCAGACCGATGTTTGCGCCAAGGAATTCTGCCGCTGCAACCGGACCTGGGTGTGGTGGAACAAACGCGTGCATAACCGCAAAAGCACCAGCTGCAGGCAACGCGTATTTAATTGGTGAGCCACCAAAACGAGCCGCCACACTTAGGATGATTGGCATCATCACTACAAGGCCAGCATCGAAGAAGATTGGGAAGCCAAACAGTAATGAAGCGACGCCCAAAGCAAATGGTGCGCGCTCTTTACCAAAGCGACCAATCAAAGTGTCTGCCAGCACTTTCGCACCGCCAGTCACTTCAAGAATTTTACCGATCATCGCACCGAGACCAACCAGCAATGCCACGGAAGCCAGCGTGCCGCCGAAGCCGCCCATCATGGTCGATACGACTTTCTCTGAAGGAACGCCAGTGGCGATTGCCGTACCTAAACTCACCATAGTAAGGGAAGCAAAAGCATGGACTTTCAGTTTAATGATCAGAACGAGTAACGCTGCAATGGCAAGGCCTGCAATCGTCAGTAGGAACGTAGGATCTGGGGCTTGGGTTAATTGCTCCATAGGTTCACCTTTAAGAATTATTGTTTGTGTTATGGTTCACATTTATTTCAGTTACCGGTAACATGTTACCGATAACATGAATAAGATAAACCCATATTTTAAAGTGAATTCAAAAATTGAGATCACGCGCAAATTTGGTTATGAGGATAAGTTATGGCTGGTAGTAGTGTCATCGTTATGGGCGTTTGTGCTAGTGGTAAAAGCACAATTGGTGAGCATCTAGCGAAAAAGCTAGGGCGTAAATTCATTGATGGTGATGATCTTCATCCACGAGCGAACATTCAGAAAATGGCTTCGGGCCAACCTCTGAACGATGATGATCGCAAGCCATGGCTAGAACGCATTCGTGATGCGGCGTACAGCCTAGAAAGCAAAAACGAACACGGCATTATTGTCTGTTCAGCACTGAAAAAGATTTACCGCGATCAGATCCGCGAAGGCAACAACAACGTGACCTTCCTGTTCCTTGATGGCGATAGGGAGTTGATCCTTAATCGCATGCGTATGCGCAAAGGCCACTTCATGAAAGAAAACATGGTGAAGAGCCAATTCGAGACACTAGAGCGCCCAGACAACGAGCCTCAAACTCTGATCGTCAGTATCGACGGAGACATCAGCGACGTGTTGGAACGCTCTGCCGCTGAGCTAATCAAAATGCAAGCGATCGAGGTGGCGTAATGACTCACTCTGTTGTTCTTGAGGTCACACAACGCTTGACCGAGCGCAGCCGTGAAGCGCGCGCTGCCTTTCTTGCTCGCACCGAAGTGCAAGCCGAAGCTGGCAAAGGCCGTGTTGGTTTATCTTGTGGTAACTTAGCCCATGCAGTCGCCGCTTCTTGCTCTTCTGAAAAGAAAAATATTCTCGATTTTACTCATGCCAATGTCGCGCTGATCAGCGCCTACAACGACATGTTGAGCGCCCACCAGCCGTACCAAGACTACCCAGCACAAATCAAAAAAGTGCTGGCGGACTACGGCCATACGGCGCAAGTCGCAGGTTGTGTGCCAGCGATGTGCGATGGGGTGACTCAAGGTCAAGCAGGCATGGATATGTCGCTGTTTTCGCGTGACTTAATTGCGCAATCAACGGCGTTGTCTTTGAGTCACAATGTCTTTGATGCCACATTACTGCTTGGCATCTGTGACAAAATCGCACCGGGGCAACTGATGGGCGCGCTGTCTTACGCACACCTACCAACGGCGTTTGTGCCAGCGGGTCTGATGGCAACAGGCATCAGCAACGAAGAGAAAGTCGACGTGCGCCAAAAATACGCAGCGGGAGAAGTCGGCAAAGACGCTCTGCTGGATATGGAGTGTCGCGCTTACCACTCTGCGGGTACGTGTACATTTTACGGCACCGCCAATACCAACCAGTTGGTGTTCGAAGCCATGGGCTTGATGCTGCCAGGTTCGGCATTCATTCATCCCCATACCCAACTGCGTAAAGCGTTAACCAATCACGCGGCTCTGAAAATCGCCTCAATGACGGCGGGTTCTGCACACTTCCGTCCGCTGGCCGAGGTGGTCACAGAAAAGAGCTTGGTCAACGGCATCATCGCTCTACTTGCATCTGGCGGCAGCACCAATCACACCATTCATATGATCGCCGTGGCGCGTGCTGCTGGCATCTTGCTCACCTGGCAAGACATCAGCGATCTGTCGGATGTGGTTCCTTTATTAGCGCGCGTTTACCCGAACGGCCCAGCCGATATGAACG
>NZ_JADDYG010000824.1:171741-175604 GCF_015163535.1 Vibrio sp. OPT46
GCCAAACCAGACGCCACATTCCAAAATACTGGCGGCACTCGCGTATTGACTGGCAACTTAGGCAAAGCCGTGGTGAAAGTGTCTGCGGTGAAAGAAGAGCAACGCGTGATTGTTGCACCAGCGATCGTATTCCAATGCCAACACGAAGTGGAGGCCGCGTACAAACGTGGCGAGCTGAACAAAGACTGCATCGTTGTGGTCACACACAACGGCCCAGCGGCAAACGGCATGCCTGAACTACACAAGCTGATGCCAATTTTAGGGAACGTGCAAAAAGCGAGCTTTAAAGTCGCGCTAGTGACGGACGGTCGTTTATCTGGTGCATCCGGTAAAATTCCGTCTGCGATTCACGTTTCTCCAGAAGCCATTCGTGGTGGCGCGATTGGTTTAGTGCGCAACGGTGATTTGATTCGCCTTGATTGTCAAACGGGCGAACTGAACAACTTAAGCGACACCACTGGTCGCGAGTTGATTCATTTCGATACCGAATCGACCCAACAAACTTGGGGACGAGGCTTGTTTAGCGTGATCCGCCAAAACGTATCGAGTGCAGAAGAAGGCGCAAGCTTTATTGTTTAAGGCGAGAAGAAAAACCTCGTCATTCCGACGAGCCTAAGCAAAATCAGGAATTTAATATCAGCGTGCAGTGAAGTCAGAGAAAACTCCTCTGCCACTGCACTTTTTGTTGGTAGATTCTGAATCACACTCGTTCCTCGCAGTTCAGAATGACGAGCTTTAGGATTGGCCTCGGTTCTTTCTAAAAAACGAATGAATCCGTCATTCCGACGAGCCTCAGCAGGATCAGGAATCTAATATCGACATGCTATGACGTCAGAGAAAACTCCTCTGCCACAGCACTTTTTGTTGGTAGATTCTGAATCACGACCGTCCCTCGCAGTTCAGAATGGCAAGCTTTAGGATTGGCCTCGGTTCTTTTTAAACGAATGAATCCGTCATTCCGATGAGCCTAGGCGAGATCAGGAATCTACTATCAACGTGTTGTGAAGCTAGAGAAAACTCCTCTACCACTGCACTTTTTGTTGGTAGATTCTGAATCACGCTCGTCCCTCGCTGTTCAGAATGACGAGCTTTGGGATTAGCCTCAGTTCTTTCTAAAAAACGAATGAATCCGTCATTCCGACGAGCCTAGGCGAGATCAGGAATCTAATAGCAAAATGCTGTGAAGCCAGAGAAAACCCCTCTTCCACAGCACTTTTTGTTGGTAGATTCTGAATCACGCTCGTCTCTTGCTGCTCAGAATGACGATATCTAGCATTCAGTAAATTACATCAAGCGGTCTTCATCACTACGACGGCAGCAATCACCACAAAGATACCAAACCAGCCGATTGGTTTGAGTTTCTGCTTAAACAGCAAGGCTCCACCCACTGCGGTACCCAAGATACCGATCGCACCCCAAGAGGCATAAGCAATGGCTAAGTCGATCTCTTTCACCGCTTGTGCCAACAGCGTGAATGCTGTCAGTACCAACACAATCGCCGCAATGCCCCAGCCTTTATATTTAAAACCTTTTGAGCGTGTCAGCGCCATATTGGCCATGATATCGACCAAGGCAGCCATCACGACAAATCCAAATGACATCGTAAAAAATTGACTCATGATTCGCACCTTGTACTAGTAGAAAATGAACGTTCTTTTGCCGGTTTATCGGCATTTTTCTTGGCGTTAGGTTGACCATGTGATTCCCCTAAGGTCACACACACAATGCCAACAACGGCTAACATCAAACCAAACAACTCTTGATGGTTTAAGTGTGCATCAAAGGCGATGATCGACACCACGGTGATCAACGAGATACCTAACCCTTCCCAAACAGCGTATGCCACACCTATCGATATTTTCTTCGCGGCAAACGCGAGAAAGTAGTAAGAGATTGCGATCAGCACATACATTACGATGTAGCCCCACCACCCGTGCCCTTGTCCGATAAGAGACATAGTGCTGGTACCAGCCACTTCGGCAACGATGGCGAGCAATAAAAATAGACGTGCAACTAGCATGATTAATCCTCCATCAGAAATTAAAAAAATGCATAACGGAGAATGGTGAATGCCGCGTACCTGTATCGACATTCAAAAAGTTAAAAAGATAAAAATGAGCCACTTCTCCTGACTATTTGAGATAAGGTTAGCGCTGGGTAGGAAAAAGAGACAGGTAATTGAGATATTCATTTTTGAATATCTTAAGAAGTAAGTTGTCTATGTAATCACACAATATTGATAAGGTTAAAGCATCTACTCTCTCATTCAGCCGATGCCATAAGGTGACGTCATTGCGTAAAAATCAGCGGCGTATTGAGGGTTTGTCGCACCACTTTATGCAGGTGTCTGTGCAAAGGATGGTTGCGGTTGGTTTGAAGGAAACCGCCAGAGACAACAAACTGGCTAAACTCACGATTAACGGGTGGCATTGCGTAAGAGGCGAGTTCTGGCATCAACAATGCCGAGCTTTGACTGGCATACATAATCGCGTCGGTTTCTTGCAACATTTGGCAAGCCAAACGCAAATTATAGGACTTCAGTAACACTACTGGCTCATAACCCATGCGTCGATACTCGGACTCCACGGTACAAAGCGGTTTATATGACGCAGGCGCAGGCAAAGAGACGAGTGGTAGTTTGGACACCGTGTCCCAATCATTGCTGACTTTCGACAACGTTGGGTGGTTTTTGCGCGCCAAAATCACTCGTTTTTCAACGAATAACGGGCGCATGTAAATGTCTTTCGACAGCTCGGTCTCTTGGTCAAGAATGCAGTAATCGTGCTCGCCTTCTAACATTTCATCGTGCGAGTAAGTATTCCAGCTGGAAAAGGCAAAGTGCGCTTTGGGAAAGGCTCGATGACAACCAGTGAGCAGTCGCTGCCCTTGTTCATCCATCAAATAAGGGTCAGTTACAATCGCAATCTGCCCTTGGTATTGCAGTGGGTCGAACACTTCAAATTCTTGCACCACTTTTTCCAGTGGCGCAACCATATTGTCGAACTCGGCGGCGAGACGAATCGCCATGGGTGATGGCTCTACCCCATGTGCTTTACGCACAAAAAGCGGGTCATCAAACACTTGCTTCAACTTCATCACACCGCGGCTGGCGCTCGGTTGAGAAATGCCAAGCTGCATTGCGGCCAGCTTGATGCTGCGGTTTTCCACCACGGCTTTTAATAAACGCATTAAGTTGAGATCCAATGCATCCAGCTGATGTGCCATACCCTAACCTACCAATACCATTGATGAGCGAATACAAAGAGCAGTTAACAATTAGTTAAACACTCTCTCCCGACGTGATCTGATACCCCATATCGAAGACTTTTTCTTCTTGCGTTTCGCCTTTCAGGCGCGCAATTAATAGCTCTGCGCTCTTTACACCAATTTGGAAACGCGGCGTATCAACGCTGGTCAGCTTCGGGCTGATGGTTTGACCGATATCCAGCGCGTTATAGCCCGCCACTGCCAATTTCTGTGGAACTTGAATGCCACGTTGCTGCGCACTCAGCATGGTGCCAATTGCGATGTCATCGTTGGTACAGAACACCCCATCGAGCGTTGGGTGCGTTTCCAGTGCGCGTTCGAGCAAATCATGCGCTAAAGAAAAACTAGAATGATCACCAGTTAATACATGTTTGGGTTCTAGCCCTGCTTCTGTCATCGCGCGATCGTAACCTTGCATCCGCAATTTGGTTCGCGTATCCAGACGCGCGCCAAAATAGACGATTGTACGCTTCCCCGTATCTAGCATCTGCTTAACCACGGCGTACGACGCATCTTCATGATCGAGTCCAACCGCCATATCAATCGGCTCCGATGGCAGTTCCATGGTTTCGACCACCGGAATGCCCGCATTTTTG
>NZ_JADDYG010000824.1:175665-180135 GCF_015163535.1 Vibrio sp. OPT46
ATCATCTGTAATGTACGCGGCGTGTGATGGCTTTCAGTTAGAATAAGTCCATCGACTTGATAAGAGAGTAATGACGCGATCTTACGCTCTTCTTCAAGCTCATCGTAGCTAAAATGCGCTAAAAGCGTCTCATAGCCATTGGCTTTGGTCACCATCTCTATGCCCTGAACAAAGGAAGCAAAAATTTGGTTGGACAAAGACGGCAGTAAAATACCAATGGCTTTACTGGAGGACTTTGACAACATCGCCGGTGCACGGTTTTCGATGTAACCCATCTCTTCAATCGCAGTCGCAATCTTAGCACGAGTCTTTTCTGCCACCGATTCAGGGTTACGCATATAGCGTGAAACGGTCATCTTCGTGACGCCAACCTGGTCTGCGACATCCTGCAATGTCGTACGAGTTTTCTTATTCTGTTGAGCCATAAATATGTGATTTATCAGTAATGTTACAAGTAACATTATGACGAATAGACTCTCTGCCGACAAGTTCAGTGAAAATAATTCGCAAAATGAGATGAATATCAGTGGTAGAGCGTATTAGCAAACGCATCACAAAGAAACGCCACTTAAATAGCGATAATATTTGAGACCGCAAAAAAGCCCCGAACTCGGGGCTTTCTTCTATATTTTGACCGCAATATCTGAGTCGTTATTTCACGCACACCACGTTCAATAATGAGGTTCCGGTGAGCTGATTGGGCTCACGATCGGCGAACAAACCTTTCTTATCTTTGCCCCAATACGGCAGTTGCAGTGGCCATTGATTTTTTTCCATCACCCCAGACGCCCTCAGCGCTTTAAACTCTGCAGGGTTGGCTAAGCTCATACCCAGTTGCTGACATACTTTGTGCGAGTTTTCGTAGTTGAGGCGGTTCCACGGCTTACCATGTTCCATGTAAAACTGATTATGGTGATCGAGTAAATATGGGACCACGTACGTTTTGCCCTGTACTGAAGTACTCAAGCGAACTTCAATGTCATCATTTCCGGTGACAATTGGCTTCGCTTTGGTCTTAGCAACAGGCTTAGACGAAGAGCTATCACGTGAACTTTTTGCCTTGGTATCTGGCTTCTCTGCCCGCGCTTTAAAGGCGTCGGTATCAGCTCGCACAGCAGGAACTGGCGCGGGTTTCGGGGTCACCGTCGGTGTTGGCTTAACCGAAGATGCGGCTGATTTCGACGATACAGTAGATTTAGGTGTAGGTGGTGTTACTGGTTGTTTCGTCCCTTTCCCAACCACTCGGATGAACGCCTCTTTGTAATTCGACAAGGTTTTGACTCCTCGTAAGTCATCCCTCGCATCAGACAATGCCTTGTAAGGTCCAATCAAACAGCGATAGCCTTTGGAATCAGGCTTCATCCATACGTCAGTCGTGATTTTACTATAGAGAGGCTTAGCTTTCGCGAGAGACATAGGCTTGGGTAGCAATCCGCATTGAATCCAGTAAAGGTAGTTGCCCCCCTGCGGCACTTTCTTTCCCCATACTCCGTTACCAATTGGGCACGTTTTCTCAAGCATCGGTAATTCTTTCTCGCTGGCTTGAGTGGCTTGGCAAAGGAACTCCTCCGCCGATACTGGGCTAGAAAACTGGGCGCATACCAGCGACAAGCCGAAAGCTAGGCTTGCTTGGAAGATACGAGATGGGTGTTGTGCCTTCTTCATTTCCATACACTTCACTCTAAATTAGTGGGTAAGGTCATTATGGCGGCAAAGCGCCAAAAAAATGTGAACAAAGAATAACTAGCAAAAAAAGAGCCGGAATTTGCATCCGGCTCTCAGTTTAGGAAGGAATTAAGCGAATTTACAACGCTTGGTGGGAAAATTCTTATCCTTTGTACAGTTTCGGGTTGAATACATCACGTAGCCAGTCGCCCAACAGGTTGATAACCAAAACCAATGTTACGAGCACGATGCCTGGGAAGGCAGTAATCCACCACGCACCTGAGAAGATGTAGTTAAAGCCGATGCTGATCAGCGCACCTAGTGACGGCTGATCAACAGGAAGACCCAAACCTAGGAATGACAGTGCCGCTTCCGACATGATCGCGTTCGCTACCTGTACCGTCGAGATAACCAAGATTGGCGATAGACAGTTCGGCAGAATGTGACGGAACATGATTCGCGGAGCTTTAAAGCCCATCACACGCGCCGCTTCGACGTATTCTTTCTTCTTCTCTGCCAATACCGAGGCGCGAATGGTACGTGCGTATTGCGGCCATTCTGCCACACCGATGATCACCACCAGCATGACCACCGCATATTGGCTGTAAAAATCACTGCCAAAGCTGGCTTTGAAGATGGCCGATACGATGATCGCCACCATCATGGTTGAGAACGATAGTTGAACATCCGCAAAGCGCATCAAGAAGCTATCGATACGACCACCGAAGTAACCCGCCGACAAACCAATGATGATACCCAGTACCAACTGAAGACCGACGGCTAAAAAGCCGATCGTCAAAGACAAACGAGAGCCGTAAAGAATGGTCGATAAAATATCGCGGCCTTGCTCGTCAGTACCCAACACAAAGCGCTCATCGCCATCTTCCATCCACGAAGGTGGCAACTCAGAGTCCATGATGTCGATAGACGTCAGATCGTACGGGTCTGTTGGCGCAAGAATCGGTGCAGCCAATGCCAATACTAAGAACATCATAAAGACGGTAAAACTCGCCATCGCCACTTTGTCGCGTTTGAAGTAATACAGAAAATCTGACTCTTTGAAACGCTGCCACGCTGATGGAGCAGGAGCTGGTGTTAAATTTGATTGGCTCATGATTAAGCTCCTTTTCCAGTTAGGTTCACAGTTGGGTTGATGATGCCGTACAGCAAGTCGACGATGGTATTGGTTACCACGAAGATCAGACCAACAAAGATAACGTAGGCAGTGATCAGCGGTGTATCTACACGGTTGATTGCCTCTAGGAAAAGGAAGCCAGTGCCCGGCCATTGGAACACGGTTTCAGTAAGAATGGTGTAGGCCACCATGGTACCAATCTGCACGCCACCTACCGTCAATACTGGTAGCATGGTGTTCTTAAGTGCATGTTGGTAATAAATCTTTTGTAAGTTCAAACCTTTTGCTTTGGCGAACTTAATGTATTCCGAACTCAGTACTTCCAGCATTTCTGAACGTACCAAACGGATGAACAACGGCAGCATGATAGACGCTAGCGCAATACAAGGTAGGATGAGGTGCTTGATACCATCAATGGTAAAGAAGCCAGATTCCCAACCGAGTACGTTAGCGGTTTCACCTCGCCCATAGGAAGGCAGCCAGCCGAGTTCGATGGAGAAGACGTACATCAGCATGATTGCGGTTAGGAACACCGGAATCGAGATGCCGACACTACTCATCGCCATAACAAATTTGGTAAAGACACTCTTCGGGTGAATCGCGGAATACACCCCGAGTGGTATAGAGAAAACGATAATGATGAGCGTCGCGCCAAACACGAGCTCTAATGTTGCCACCAGCTTATCGAGGATCACCTCAACCGCAGGTCGCTTGAAAAAATATGAGGTACCCAAATCACCTTGCAGTGCATTACCCACAAAGCGCGTGTACTTTGTGATAAAGGGATCGTTCAGGCCCAATTCGTCGCGTAGCGCTTGACGCTCCGATTCCGAAACCGACTGACCTACAAGCTCACGCAGCGGATCACCCAGGTTGTCCTGAATGGCAAACGCCACCAAACTGATCACAAACATCACTATCAGTGCCTGAAACAGGCGCTTGACCAGAAACGAAAACATTCCTTGCCCCTTAACTATCCATAGATCTCTAAATTAGAGAGAAAATTCAGTCTAAATAACCCACTCAATCCGACTGAAACAAAACTGAGTCGAGTGCTTTAAGTTGAGGAGGGAAATCCATCCCTCCTCAAAGTCGACTAACCGTGATTATTCAACCACTAGGTCACCGAAGTAAGGCATTACCATTGGGTTAACGATGTCTGCCGCTTTCACGTTAGACTTCGCACCCCACGCTTCACTTTGCCAGTGTAGCGGTACGAATGCTGCGTCGTTGTATAGTGTTGCTTCTACACCTTTCAGCATTTCTGCACGTTTCGCAGGATCCGTTTCTACGTTCGCAGCTTCAACCACTTTGTCCATTTCTGGGTTTGAGTAGTAACCACAGTTGTACTGACCACGACCGGTTTCTTCGTTACGAGTCATCGTTAGGAACTCGTTGAAGTTCGCTGAGTCTTCTGTATCTGAGTGCCAACCGATCATCAGCATGTCTGCCGCACACTTGTCGAACTCTGGCCAGTATTGCGCTTTTGGCATGGTCTTCAGATCAACCTTGATACCGATCTTAGACAACATTGCCGCTGCCGCTTGTGCTACTTTCGCATCATTCACGTAACGGTTGTTTGGTGCGATCATCGTTAGCGTCAGGCCGTTTTCGTAACCCGCTTCTTTCATCAGTTCTTTCGCTTTCTTCAAATCGTAGCGAGGAACCAG
>NZ_JADDYG010000824.1:180145-189968 GCF_015163535.1 Vibrio sp. OPT46
TAGCATGTCTGCCGCACACTTGTCGAACTCAGGCCAGTACTGCGCTTTTGGCATGGTCTTCAGATCAACCTTGATACCGATCTTAGACAACATTGCCGCCGCCGCTTGTGCTACTTTCGCATCATTCACGTAACGGTTGTTTGGTGCGATCATCGTTAGCGTCAGGCCATTTTCGTAACCCGCTTCTTTCATCAGCTCTTTCGCTTTCTTCAAATCGTAGCGAGGAACCAGTTTGTCATCGTGACCCACGTAACCTGCCGGGCTTTGCTGACCAGCGGCCGTTGCGAAGCCTTTCATGATTTTCTTCACGATACCTTCGTTATTGATTGCGTGAACAATCGCTTGGCGAACGCGAACGTCTTTCAATGCTTCGTTGCTGTTTTGGTTTAGTTGGAACGTGATGATACGAGTACCAGGTAGCGTAACTAGGTCGATGCCGTCAGCATCTTCAACGCGTTTGTGGTCGTTTGGCGCTACAGGGTGAATCATGTCAACACCGCCAGAAAGCAGCGCTGCTACACGAGTTGCGTCTTCTTTGATTGGCACAAGCGTTAGCTTATCAACGTTACCTTTCGACTCTTTGTCCCAGTAATCTTTAAAGCGTTCAAATTCCACTTTTACGCCCTGTTCACGTGAAGTCACAATGAATGGACCCGTGCCAGATACGTTAGTCGATGCAAATGAGTTACCGTGCTTCACTAGCTCAGACTTGTCTTTGCCGTCCGCAGTTTTGCCAGTGTAGAACTTGCTGTCCATTGGGAAAATGTACGTTGCGGTTTGCAGCACTAGTGGGTAAGGACCTTTAGTTACAAGATCGAACGTGTTGTCGTCCACTTTGACGATTTTCTCGTACGGGTCGAAGATGTTTTTAAAGTCAGGAGAGCTTTGTAAACGCTGGAACGTCCACACGACGTCGTCAGCAGTTAGAGTATTGCCAGAATGGAATTTCACACCTTCACGCAGTTTGAAACGAACAGTCGTATCGTTAATACGTTCCCAACTTTCCGCTAGGCGAGGCTCGAAATCCATTTTTTGAGTAAAGCGAACCAACGGATCAAATACCATGTGTGACATTTGCAGTGTGCCACCTGATAGCTGCTCATGTGGGTCAAGCGATACTGGGTCAGCTGCATAGCCAACTTTGATATCTGCTGCCATTGCGTTAAAGCTTAGGCCCGCAGCCATTAGCGCCACTGCTAATTTGCTTTTCATGGTTTTCATTTGCATAACTCCTTCATGCGGGGATACGGATCCCTTGTTGTTGTGTTTGCGTCTTTGTTATGACTAAAGGTTAGCCAAGCGAATTGCTTGGTTTATGCCGTTTCGATCTCTTCTCGCAAGCCAGTAAACTCCGGCATCAGAGAAATCAATTTTTTGCTGTATTCGTGTTGAGGTGCCGTGAATAACTGTTCTGTTGGTGCCACTTCTAAAAGTGTACCCATTTGCATCACACCTACTCGGTCACACATCTGACGAATAACAGGTAAATCGTGGCTGATAAACAACATAGTCAAGTTCAGCTCACTTTGCAGATCTTTCAGCAAGTTTAGAATTTGTGCCTGTACCGATACGTCCAGTGCTGAGGTCGGTTCATCACAAATCAAAAGTCGAGGACGAGTCGCCAACGCACGCGCAATAGAAATACGCTGACGCTGACCACCGGAGAATTCATGAGGGTACTTAAGCCCAGCCATTCGACCCAAACCAACATGATCCAATAGGTCATTCACGATTTGGCGAGTTTCCGACTCGTTTTTCGTCAATTTATGGAAACGGATTGGCTCAGCAATAATATCGAATACCTTCATACGAGGGTTCATTGAAGTATATGGGTTTTGGAACACCATCTGCATTTGACGACGCATCGGGCGGCGCTCTTTCTCAGAGGTTAAAGCGGTCAGGTCAATGCCCTCGAATTTCACCTGACCAGAGTTAGGTTGGTATAAACCAGCAATCACACGTGCAATGGTCGATTTACCTGAACCAGACTCGCCCACCAAACCAAAGGTTTCGCCTTCGTGCACTTCAAAGCTCACATTATTAGATGCTTGCACGTATTCTCGGCGGCTCTCGAACAAAGAGTCTTTGGTAACAAAGCGAAGATTGACGTTCTTCACGTCCAAAAGCGGGCCAGTGTACTCACGCTCATCTTGGCTTTGTCCTAACCAGTGGTTCTTGATATCGAGTGGCTCCATTTCCGCCGCTTCTTCGATATAGCTTACTAACGGGAAACGATCTAGCTTTCTGTCTGAACGTGGTACCGCTGAAATTAGACTGCGAGTATAAGAGTGATCAGGATCGCCCAATACTTTGGCTGTTGGTCCAAACTCCACCAAGTCACCACGATACATTACCGCCACGCGATCGGTGACGTTGGAGACGACACCCATATCGTGAGTAACCAACATACAGCCGACATTGTTCTTGATACACAGCTCGCGGATCAAGTTGAGGATTTGGTCTTGGATAGAAACGTCTAACGCCGTAGTTGGTTCGTCCGCAATGATGAGATCAGGCTCACCAGCCAAAGCAATGGCAATGACAACACGCTGACGCATACCACCAGAGAATTGGTGCGGGTACTGTTTTAAGCGGTTTTCTGGTTGCGGAATACCAACCTGCTGCATAAGAGAAAGCGCGCGCTGATACGCCTCTTCATCAGAGACCTTCATGTTGGCGTGGATCGTCTCTTTCAGCTGTTGCTCAACAGTAAAAAGTGGATTGAGCGAGGTCATCGGATCTTGGAAAATAAAACCTATTTTCGAGCCGCGAACCTTACGCATCGCTTCTGGTGATAGGCCAGAAATTTTTTCTCCATCCAAGAAAACATCGCCGCTAGCAACGCGACCTGGAGGGCTAAGCAAATCAATAACGGCGTTACCAACGGTGGATTTACCCGCACCTGATTCGCCAACAACACCCACGATTTCACCACGTTCAATATGAAAAGAAAGTGACTTCACGGCAGCGTGAACGCCGTGTCGGGATGGGTATTCAATACGAAGGTTTTTCACTTCTAATAGTGACATTTCAGACCTCTACTGCCTTGTCTGTGGTATCGAATCATGCCAAAGGCACCATTCATCACCTGAATGAATCCGTTCAAATTCAGAATAATACTCTGAAATCTTTATGCGGAAATAATTTGGCAAAAATCACACAAAAAAGCAACAATTAAAGTATATTCCGCCGAAAAAACATTAAATAAACGCACAATTAGCGAATAAAAATGCATTAACAAGTATTTAACCATTTTCATATCACACTATTTTTGTGCGTCATGCACCAATAAAACTAGAAAAATGCTCTAAAAGTAAACATGAGCTAAACAAGATCATTAACCATATTATTCATGTGCATTTATTAACATTTAACAAACAATATCATATGCAAAAAGTGTTTTTTCAACATAAAAAACTATTAATAAAATAGTCGGCAAATACAAAAAGCCAAACTTAGGAAGAGAAAGGATAGGTCAAAACGTGAACAAAACAGCAAAACCACACAAATCCTGCTCCAATGCAGATTATGCGCCACTTAAGCGGTTTATTGACTAAGCAAAGGAAAGTACCGCTATCTTCATTCGTACGTCATAAGAAAACTCGCCGGTTTTAACCCTTTACGACACAATTGAGAGTGGGATAATAGATGAACAGTGTCAAAGCCAAGCCGTAAATAAAAGGAGCCCCTGTGCTTAAAGCGATTTTTTTTGATATGGACGAGACTTTATGTGCAACGTCACAAGCCGATAAAGTTGCAGGACAAGCGTTTACAGCTTGGATTCATAAAACCTACCCACAAGTGACTGAGCCAAAAGCTTTTTTGCAGCGCTACTTACAGGGTGTATACAAAAAGCTGAATGCTGAGTTCCCTCACCTTGTTGCTCTGCTACCCGATGAAAATGCCTTCCGTTGTGGCCTGATCCAAAACATCTTGGCGGAGCAAGGCGTCAGCATCACTGCAAAAGAGGCTCAACAAGCTCAAGACTACTTTGACTCTGCACGTATGGGCGCGTTCACTTTCTTCCCTGGTGTAAAAGAAATGCTCAGCGACCTTCGTCAACATTACAAACTCGTCGTGATCACTAACGGCCCGATTTTTTCTCAACACCCTAAATTAAACGCGACACAAATGAGCAACTGGGTGGACCATATTATTGTGGGAGGAGAAGAGCCAGAAGAGAAACCTGCTACAAGTATTTTCCAAAAAGCGCTCGACTTGGTCGAAGTAAAACCAGAAGAGGCTCTACACGTGGGCGACTCTTTACCTGCTGACATTGCTGGCGCTAACAATATGGGCATTTTGAGTGTATGGGTGAATGCGACAGGCGCAAGCAACTCAACGGATATAACGCCAAGTTTTGAAATCCAAGAAACGGTAGAACTGAAAGAAATCCTTAAAACACTCGCCCAATAAAAGCAGCGGATTAGAAAACTACAAAACCCCAGACACTGCTCTGGGGTTTATTTTGTCAGCTCGAAAAGCATTTGGATCATAGGTGGTCAAAAGCCCCTAGAGCTGTACACTTTTGGGAAAAATTGAAATGGAATGCCGATTCTTTTCAGGAGAGATGCAAAAAAGCCCCAGTCTTTCGACTGAGGCTTTAAATAGTGGTCGGTGAAGAGGGATTCGAACCCCCGACCCTCTGGTCCCAAACCAGATGCGCTACCAAGCTGCGCTATTCACCGAACTGTATTTGCTGATTTTCTCAAATCAGACAGGACACTTCAACTAAGAAGTCACCTTAATTAATGGGGTGGCTAACGAGATTCGAACTCGCGACCACCGGAATCACAATCCAGGGCTCTACCAACTGAGCTATAGCCACCATCAATTTTTGCTGTTTACCGCTCTATTAGAGCCATAAACTAAATAGTGGTCGGTGAAGAGGGATTCGAACCCCCGACCCTCTGGTCCCAAACCAGATGCGCTACCAAGCTGCGCTATTCACCGACGATGTTTTATCTTGATTGAATCAAGATTGGGAGCAATGCTACCGCATTCAATCTAAAAAAGAAAGAATGGGGTGGCTAACGAGACTTGAACTCGCGACAACCGGAATCACAATCCGGGGCTCTACCAACTGAGCTATAACCACCACTGATTTTTACCGATGTATCCTCCGAGGCAATGGTACGCCCGAAAGGATTCGAACCTTCGACCTTTGGCTCCGGAGGCCAACGCTCTATCCAACTGAGCTACGGGCGCATGCCCTATCGGCGGAGTGGAATAATACGGATATCACACTATGCCGTCTAGTACTTTTTTTACTTTTTTTATCGTTTGGTCTCTTTTTCGACAGTTATCTTCCGTTAAAGTGGATTTTTGATGTGATTCACGCCCTGTCATGGATAACTTGTTGTTTATTGCAACAAGTTATCGGGATATAATCACCCATTATTTACATTGATTTAACAGCTGCAACCAAGTTGTCTAATCATTCTATGCCATTCAGTGGAATTTAATGATTTCTCTGCTCGGCATTAATACTCTAACTATATAAATAGGTAAGTCACTTACCTCGGGAATGTGAAGTGGGTTTAATGGATATGTCTCGACAAATGATTAGCGTTTTGTTCGCTGCCTTAACGTTTTCTACGGCAGCTTTAGCTTCTGACATCAGCCAAACTGAATACGATGCGATCGCAGAACGCATCCAACCTGTCGGTGATGTTTATCTAGCGGGTTCTGAGCCAGTGAAAGAAGAGCCAACCGGTCCACGTGATGGCGCCACAGTTTATGGTACTTTTTGTATTGCTTGTCACGCATCTGGTGTAAACGGCGCACCTAAAACAGGTAATGCCGATGATTGGGCACCACGTATTGCACAAGGCAAAGATACGTTAGTGAAGCACGCATTAGAAGGCTTCAATGCGATGCCAGCCAAAGGAACCTGTATGGACTGTTCTGACGATGAAATCATCGCAGCAATTGACCACATGATTGAAGGTCTATAAGTAAAGACATCAACGAAAAAGGCTTGCCAGTTGGCAAGCCTTTTTGTTTTTAGTCAGTGAGAACAGGGTTACTTTACTTCTTAAACATTGCTCGAATATTGGCAATGTGTGCTTGACCTTTCGCCATACGCTCTTCTGCTGATACTGGCTTTTTGTTTACTTCCCATTCAACGTCATCAAATGGCAACTCATCCAAAAAGCGGCTTTGAGTCGGTTTGATCAACTCGCCGAACTGCCGACGCTCTTTGCACATAGTGAAAGTCAGTTCACGTTGCGCGCGAGTAATACCAACGTACATCAGGCGACGCTCTTCTTCCACGTTATCTTCATCAATACTGGTTTGGTGCGGTAAAATACCTTCTTCGGACCCAATTAAGTATACATATGGGAACTCAAGGCCTTTTGATGCGTGCAAGGTCATCAGTTGTACTGCATCACTGTCTTCATCTTCTTCACCGCGCTCCATCATGTCACGCAAGGTCAAACGTTGAACGACTTCTTTTAACGTTTTCTCTTCTTGATCGTAGTTGTCACCCTCTAGGTCCGCCACTATCCATGAATAAAGATCAGAAACGTTCTTCATTCGCATTTCAGCGGCTTTCGGACTTGCTGAAGTTTCGTATAGCCAATCTTCATAATGGATATCACGAACTAGCGAACGAACCGCTTCGACGGTATCACCACGCTCAGCTTGATCAGCAATCGCCACTAGCCATTGGGTGAAACGACGCAGGTTTTCTAGGCCACGTCCCGTTAGGTGCTGTTCGAGCCCCATTTCAAAGCTCGACTCAAACAGGCTCTTCCCTCGCATATTGGCATAACTGCCTAACTTCTCTAACGTTACTGGGCCAATTTCACGTCGTGGAGTATTCACAATGCGCAAAAATGCATTGTCGTCATCCGGATTAACCAAAACGCGCAAATACGCCATGATGTCTTTAATCTCTGCGCGCGCAAAAAACGAGGTGCCGCCAGAAATTTTATACGGTACACGGTTTTGCATCAGAGACTTTTCAATCAAACGTGATTGGTGGTTACCACGGTATAGAATCGCATAATCTTTATATTCGGTACGGTTTAGGAACTTATGCGCAATTAGTTCACCCGTTACGCGCTCTGCTTCATGCTCTTCATTTTTAGCCAACAACACTTTGAGTTTTTCACCGTCAGGAATTTCAGAGAACAAGGACTTCTCATAGACGTGAGGGTTGTTAGCTATCAAAATGTTGGCCGCACGCAGGATTCGACTCGTTGAACGGTAGTTTTGCTCTAGCTTAATCAAACGCAAATTTGGATAATCTTCACCCAGCAACACGAGGTTCTGAGGTTTCGCACCACGCCATGAATAAATAGACTGATCGTCATCCCCTACAACCGTCAATCGCCCACGTTCTCCGACAATTAATTTGACCAGCTCATACTGACTCGTGTTGGTATCTTGATACTCGTCAACCAGTAGGTAACGGATACGATTCTGCCAACGCTGACGAACATCTTCATGATTACGTAAGAGTAAAACGGGCATCAAAATTAGGTCATCAAAATCGAGCGCGTTATAGGCTTTCATTTGCTTTTGGTACATATCAAAACAGAACGCAAACAATTGTTGCTGTTCACCTTGCGCACGCGCTTTGGCTTGCTCTGGCGTCAACATGTCGTTTTTCCAGTTGGAAATACAACTCAGAAGCTGACGTAGCAGATCTTTATCACCATCAAGCTGCTTTTCGGTAAGTTCTTTGAGCAGCGCTAGCTGGTCTTGGTCATCAAACAGTGAGAAGCCCGCTTTCAACCCTAAATGCTTGTACTCACGCTTGATGATGTTCAATCCTAAAGTGTGGAATGTTGATACCATCAAACCTTTAGACTCACCTTTCCCTAACGTTTGACCTACACGCTCCTTCATTTCACGTGCTGCTTTGTTGGTAAACGTCACCGCAGCAATATTACGCGCTTTGTAACCACATTGCTGAACCAGATAAGCGATTTTATTGGTAATAACACGAGTTTTGCCCGAGCCAGCACCAGCTAGCACTAGGCATGGACCAGACACGTATTTCACGGCTTCATCTTGACTAGGGTTCAGCTTCATAGAAATTCTCTGCGGGTGATGAATGTGGCGCCTATGATAAAGGGGTGGCCTCGTGAAAGCTATGCTGATTTCTTGTAATTTTCACACCAATTAAGTGCAATATTCTGTTGCATAAATAGCGGGTATTTAAGCTATAATGAATGAACGTTCATTCACTAAAGGGTGACATTATGAAGGATAACCCTGCTGTAGATAAACGAGAACAAATCTTAGTCGCTGCTGAACAACTCATTGCTGAATCTGGCTTTCAAGGGCTTTCCATGCAAAAGCTCGCCAATGAGGCAGGTGTCGCAGCAGGGACGATTTACCGTTATTTCTCAGATAAAGAACATCTTTTAGAGGAACTACGCCTTAACGTTGCTAAGCGTGTTGCTACTGCGGTGCAACTAGGTGTTAGTGAAGAGATGCCTTTAAAACAGCGTTATCGAACCATGTGGCTCAATATTTGGAATCTAGCGAGCTCGAACTTAAGTGCGATCAGCAACCGAGTCCAATATGAATCTTTACCCTGTTCAAATAGTAGCAAAGCTCGGGAACTTGAGAGACAAATGTTTGCCCAAGTAGATCTTCTTTTTAATCAGGGTAAAGACGAGGGAGTATTCAAGCTTCTCGATAACGAAGTACTTTCTGGATTAAGTTTTGAGGCAAGTGTTGCACTTGCTCGGAAACACGCTTTGGGATTTTATCAACTGGATAAGACGGCATTAGAGGCCGCTATTGAAGCCAGTTGGGATGCAATTATTAAACACTAACTTGGAGTTCTTAATAGAATGAAAAAGTGGACTTTCTTTATGTTACTTATCGCCGTTCTCTTGTTCGGCAGCGTGATAGGTTTCAATTTATTTAAGCAACAAAAGATCGCTGAATACATGGCAAACCGTCCTGAACCTGAGTTCCCAGTAACCGTGACAGAAGTGCAAGCGGTGGATTGGGTACCAGTCATCGAAGCAATTGGTTTTATCGAGCCAAACCAAGGCGTGACGGTAGCAAATGAGACCAGCGGTGTTATCGATAAAATCGCATTTGATTCCGGTACTCAAGTTAAATCGGGTCAGCCATTAGTGCTGCTTGATTCTGAAGTCGAAAAAGCAAATTTGAAGAGCTCGCAAGCTAAGTTGCCAGCGGCAGAAGCGAAATACAAACGCTACCAAGGCCTATTCAAAAAAGGATCTATTTCTAAAGAAGCGTATGACGAAGCAGAAGCAAACTACTTCTCCTTAAAAGCAGACATTGAAAGCCTGAAAGCGACCATCGACCGACGCGAAATCAAAGCGCCATTTGATGGTGTGGTAGGTATTCGTAACGTGTACCTCGGTCAGTACCTACAGGCGGGCACCGACATTGTTCGCCTTGAAGATACCAGCGTGATGCGCTTGCGCTTCACCGTGCCACAAACCGATATTTCACGTATCAATATCGATCAAGAAGTGGATATCTTTGTTGACGCTTATCCAGACCAACCTTTCAAAGGGTCTATTTCTGCGATTGAACCAGCTGTAAACGTACAAAGTGGTTTGATTCAAGTTCAAGCGGATATCCCTAACAGTGACGGCAAACTGCGTAGTGGTATGTTCGCGCGTGCAAACATCATTCTGCCTAAATTAGAAAATCAGGTCACTCTACCTCAAACCGCGATCACATTTACGCTGTATGGCGACAATGTTTACATCGTAACAGAAGAAGATGGCGAAAAACGCGTTAAGCAGCATGTGGTAAAAGTTGGCGAACGCTCTAAAGATATCGCACACATTCTAGAAGGCGTGAAGCCAGGTGATGT
>NZ_JADDYG010000825.1:0-568 GCF_015163535.1 Vibrio sp. OPT46
CATCTAAAGCCTGAATTTCAGAGCGCTCGTACTCAGAGCGTCTCTACTACTTATATCAATGAGGGCGATAATATATAAACTTTTCGGGAACGTTACCGCAAAGAGGTGATTTTGTTACTTCTATCACGTTCAATTGTGTTACTTACAGAAAAATCATTAACCAGCGCACATTTGAATTAATTGTTAGCGCTAGAGGAAGTAGTTTGAAGGTGACAGGCTACAAAGAAGGGGTTTAGTGTTCATTTGAGAGAATAGTGCTCACTCGCTTCCCTATGCTACTTGATGGTAACTCATCTCTATTTGTTGATGAAAAGTAGCAGCTAAGGTTGAACGTAACTAGGAGCGAAGCGGATCTCGATACCTCATTTCAAACAACTTGAAAGGCTGTTAACGCCCTTAACTTTCGTGAAGAGCGCTTTGCTATTCTAATTCAAGCTAACGAAACTCATTTTTGGACAGAAGTGGGTTGGCGACTTTACTCATAGGAGCACACTTCGGATAATTTGAGTTTGGGCAAATGTTCATACCGTGGTTAGAAAAAGGGCTTGTCCAACCAACATGCCCCCTG
>NZ_JADDYG010000826.1:0-212 GCF_015163535.1 Vibrio sp. OPT46
ACCGATAATCTTGTCTATCGATTGAGAGAACAACCTAAGCCTGTGTTGAGGAAACCGCATTGGTCTGACTATCTCTACGACAAAAATTCACTTACGCCGACCACATTAATTGACGAACTTTTACCTAGAAATTCAGAAGAATTGGAGATCTTCAACTCAGCTCTTGATGAGGGATGGGCCATGGGCTCAGAACAAGCAATTGCTGAGATGAG
>NZ_JADDYG010000827.1:0-227 GCF_015163535.1 Vibrio sp. OPT46
TTACTCACTGGTGTCTATTAACTCAATTTTACTTGCGTAGGCTTTACGTTCTCACTCGGGTAACAGCCTAATACTTTCAAGTGCTTAGTGATTTTTGTCAGCTCTTCAAGTGCCTGTTGCATTTCTGTCGAAGCAAGATGTGATGTCAAGTCTACGTAGAACATCTCTTCCCACGGGTTCCCCATAATTGGGCGTGATTCCAGCTTGGTCATATTGATGCCGTAACG
>NZ_JADDYG010000828.1:0-290 GCF_015163535.1 Vibrio sp. OPT46
ATTCGAGCATCTAAGCCTAAATCAAGAACTTCACCGTAGTAATCGAAACCCTTACCAAACAATATTTTGGTTTCAGCTTGTTTAAATGGAGGGGCAAGCTTGTTTTTGACAACCTTAATCCTGGTTTCATTACCCATTGTACAATCGGTGACTTTATAGCTCCCCGTTCTGCGAATATCAATTCGCGTTGTAGCGTAGAACTTTAAAGCATTTCCACCTGTTGTTGTCTCAGGGTTTCCAAAACCACCAATTTTAAAACGAATTTGGTTTATGAAAATAGCCATGGTATT
>NZ_JADDYG010000090.1:0-506 GCF_015163535.1 Vibrio sp. OPT46
GATAATAAGCCGAGTAAAACTCAAACCTCATTTCTGAGACGTTTGTTAGTTGCATATCTAATTGATAGAGGTTTTAACACTGTCCCAGCAATAGTGGAAGCAACGAATATGCCTCGTAGAACCGCACAGGATACTATCAAAGCTATTCATGAATTGGAGATTAAAATTGAACACACTAAAGGTGGTGAGTTTAAGATAATAGATTGGGGTGCAGTAAATCGTGATTGGATAGAAATTAATCGACAGCACGTGTGTGATGTGCTAAATTATCCCAGTAAATTTGATGATTGAATTACCCCTTAAACGCGATACTTCAAAGAAGTCCCTTCACACTTTCTGTTAGTGAGTAATGCCATGATAGGTTTGAGGAATATACATGCCTTGTATTATTGATATTAACCACGATCTGAGTAAGAACAAAGAAAGCCAATGGGTCTCACTATGTGGTAAACACCTTTGGTTTAGTAATGACCCCCACAAAAGTATAGAAAATGCAAAACTAAGCG
>NZ_JADDYG010000008.1:0-767 GCF_015163535.1 Vibrio sp. OPT46
GCGAAGCGGCTCCAATTCAAACCACGCAGTTGAAAAAGATCCGTCTAGCCGATGACAAAGAACCTTGGATCTCTGGCAAGGCAGAAATCTACGCTATCGTAACGGGCGTCAATCCAAGTCGTGATGAACCTACTCTCGATTTGGTGGAGCTTCCATACTTAGACTACGATAACCAAGATTACTATCCAAATCAGATCATTATTCACTGGTCTCGTTACCGCTGGGGTGCGGCAGACATTGTGCTCATGGAGCAAGATGACGGCACAGACTATAAACAATTGGCAAAACTCCTTGTTCAAGTTGCCGAAGAAGTATTGAAAGCGATTCCAGATCCAGAAGTTCAGGCTTACGCGATTATTCCGCAAATCACGAACAAGATCATCGACACTATCCCCGATGGTGTACTCACGAATGATGATGACTTCGTCGACGTTTACTACACTCTAATGCAAGATACTTCATACGTAGATCACCCAGGTGCAGGTGTGAATGCAGTCGTCACACTAGAACCACTAACGATTAACCCAACTCGTCCGTAACCTGTTCAATTTTAATGAGTCGTTGTAATCACATCGGCTCATTTTTCCCACTTCATCACAAAAAAACAGCCTACAAAGAAAATTTTCCTTACCTGACTTTACTGTATAAAGAAACAGTATATACTGTTCTCTTATACAGTATTGTTCAGTTATACAGGTAAATAAAATGCTGGCTCATCTAAGTGTTAATAATTTTGCGATTGTTAAGTCTTTACAACTCGAGCTTTC
>NZ_JADDYG010000008.1:777-20783 GCF_015163535.1 Vibrio sp. OPT46
CTACCTGACTTTACTGTATAAAGAAACAGTATATACTGTTCCCTTATACAGTATTGTTCAGTTATACAGGTAAATAAAATGCTGGCTCATCTAAGTGTTAATAATTTTGCGATTGTTAAGTCTTTACAACTCGAGCTTTCTAAGGGCATGACCACCATTACAGGTGAAACAGGCGCGGGTAAATCCATTGCTATCGATGCTTTAGGGCTCTGCTTAGGCGGACGAGCCGATGCCGGCATGGTGCGACAAGGTGAAGAGAAAACCGAAGTTAGCGCCGCTTTTTTATTGGACAACAACTTACATGCAACACGTTGGTTAGAAGATAACGATCTGCTAGATGGCAGTGAGTGTATTTTGCGTCGTATTATCACAAAAGAAGGCCGCTCAAGAGCCTTCATTAATGGCAGCCCTGTTCCACTATCACAACTCAAATCTCTAGGGCAGCTACTTATCAATATCCATGGGCAGCACGCTCATCATCAATTGATGAAAAGTGAGCACCAAATGGCCATGCTCGACCAATATGCTGGGCATTTAAACCTACTAAAAAGCACACGAAGTGCTTACCAGCATTGGCGTCAGGCGGATAATAACCTCAAGCAGCTAAAAGAAAATAGCCAGCAAAACCAGGCGCAAAAACAGTTGCTTGAATACCAAATCAAAGAACTGAATGAGTTATCGCTAGGTGAAGAAGAATTTGCAGAGCTCGAGCAAGAGCATAAACGACTATCCAACAGTGGTGAACTCGCCACTACCTGTCAGCAAGCCATCGAACTTATTTACGAAGGTGAAGAAGTCAATGCGCTTGGTATTTTGCAATCGGCCAATCACTCCCTAATTCAATTAGCCGAATTAGATGAAAAGCTATCTGAGCTACCTAACATGCTGTCAGAAGCGATGATTCAACTTGAAGAAACGAAGAATGAATTACGCAGCTACTTAGATGGCATCGATGTTGATCCAGCTCGTATGGCTTATGTAGAAGAACGTTTTTCTAAAGTGATGTCTGTAGCTCGTAAACACCACGTAATGCCAGAAGAACTCTACCAGCATCATCAAGATCTTCTGGCCCAAGTAGAAGCGTTAGATTGCTCCGATGAACGTTTAGATGAACTTGCTCAAGAAGTAGAACACAAGTACCAAAGCTTTCTAACACAAGCAGAAAAACTGCACAAATCACGCAGCCGTTACGCAAAAGAACTGAACAAACTGATCACACAAAGCATGCACGAATTGAGCATGGAGAAAGCAGTATTCAGTATCGAAGTTAGCAATGACAACACGCACCCATCGCCGCTTGGCATGGACAGCGTGTGCTTCTTAGTATCGACCAACCCGGGACAACCATTGCAACCTATAGCAAAAGTTGCGTCAGGCGGTGAGCTATCACGTATCTCTCTAGCTATCCAAGTGATCACCGCTCAGAAAGTAGATACACCAAGTTTAATCTTCGATGAAGTGGACGTAGGTATTAGTGGCCCAACAGCTGCCGTAGTGGGCAAAATGCTACGCAAGCTTGGCGAATCTACTCAAGTATTGTGTGTCACTCACCTCCCTCAAGTTGCCGGATGCGGCCATCAACAAATGTTTGTTGCTAAGCAAACCAAAGCAGGCCAAACCGAAACCCAAATGCACGCATTAGATGAACAACAACGTGTGGCAGAATTAGCTCGCTTACTTGGTGGTAGTCAAATAACCGACTCAACGTTGGCAAACGCAAAAGAACTGCTTATCGCCGCTTAATAAATCGACAAGGGATGAGATATGGATATCAGAGCAATACACAAAACCAACTGCTTAGATCTCATCCCTATTTTTATTGAGTTAGAACATTACTACTTCAAAGAAAAAGCTTCATCAAAACACGATCTGGTCCATTATCTAAAGAGCCAAGTCTTCTCTGAACATTCTGGTGTTAATATCATTGCGGTTTACGATAATGATGACGTCGTAGGCTTTGCATCTTATACCGTCATGTTCCCTGCCCCAAAACTCTCAGGGCAGATGTACTTAAAAGATCTGTTCGTATCTTCGAAGGTTCGAGGAAAAGGGGTTGGTCTCAAGTTAATGAAGTATCTGGCATCTTTGGCGATCAAGTGTGGATGCCAAAGGTTGGACTGGACAGCTGAAAGTAGTAACCCTACCGCAGGTCAGTTTTACCGCTCAATTGGTGCAACACTAATTCATGAAAAAGAGTATTATCGTTTTTCAGGTGATGCATTACGCGAATTCGCCAAAACCGACTAACGAGTCACTAGGCTTTGCTCACCGCTGAAAGCGTCCATCACCCTACTTCCGATTGAAATTTGCTCTTCGTCACCTAACTAATACGTCATGTGGTGACATTTACCGCCTAATATCGGTGAATAAATGCAACTCAACTCAAAATTCGTTGTCAGATTGTCTACCATACGACGCATAGCTTTTTACATCTGCGTCGAGCTTGTTTATTATCAGCGCAGTATTTTAAAGGTTACTAAGAAATTATTATGCAATTAAAGAAGTGGTTAGTTGCCGTACCATTAGCAATGACATTGCTGACAGGATGTTCGGTATTGGAAAGACTGGTTTATCGTATTGATATCAACCAAGGCAACTATGTAGAACAAAGTGCGGTTGATAAATTAAAGTTTGGGATGACTAAAGCACAGGTTCGCTTCGTATTAGGGTCGCCAATGCTTATTGAAAACGGCTATCCAAACACTTGGTATTACATCTATCATCATACTCCTGGCCATGGCGAACCAGTACAGAAAGATCTGATTGTAAACTTTAATGACCAAGGCACACTCGCAGACATCAGTGGTGACTTTCCAAAAAGTGACGCATTTTACGAGCAAATTCAGTAAACTGACTTTTGCAAAAAAACCTCCCGTTTGGGAGGTTTTTTATTATATAGAAATCACGTTAGTCAAACTTTGAGTAACTCACATGAGCTATTGGGTTTATATTAATCCTGCTTATTTTTACGTACAGAACTAGGCTTGCCACCGGTGACTGGGTCTGCACTCCCCTCGGCTTTAGCCTGCTCCGCCCGTTTACGGCGAATCTCTTTCGGATCGGCGAGTAACGGACGATAAATCTCTATTCGATCTCGATCTCGAACGGTCGCATCTAACTTCACGTTACGACTAAACACACCCACTTTGTTCTTGGACAAATCAATTTCAGGGTACAACTCCAATACACCGGATTGTCGAATGATCTCTTCTACCGTTGCGTGATTATTTACCACTAAGTTAAATACACGCTGTTCATGAGGAAGAGCATAGACAACCTCAACGTGAATCATATCTGACTCAATACTCATAACACTCGTAGACCTGTTTTGCGCGTTTAGTAAATGCATTTACCATATTACTAGTAAGCTCGTTAAAAATCTTACCGAAGGCCATCTCAATCATTTTACTTGAGAATTCAAACTCAAGCTTTAGTTCAACCTTGCAAGCTTGTTCATCTAGCGCGGTAAAAATCCAACCACCACGCAACGTCTTAAACGGGCCATCCACCAAGTTCATCATAATTGCCTGACCGGGGATCAACTCATTTGAAGTCGTAAACGTTTTGCTGATTCCAGCCTTCGCCACATCGACAGAAGCCACCATACCATTCCCCGAAGACTCAATGATTCTAGAGCCCGAGCAACCAGGCAGAAATTCAGGGTATTTAGCAACATCATTAACCAGATTGAACATCTGTTCGGCGCTAAAAGACACAAGCGCAGAACGGCTGACTTGCTTCATACATACTCCTATCGATACATGTACAGATTTAAAGCTACTCGCCAATTTTACTTTTATTCCACGATTGCGCAAATAAAAGGATTTCCTATCCGATATCCAACCCGTATAATGACGCTATTATGGCAAAGAAAAAAACGAAACAAAAAGCGGGTAGCAATACTATCGCGCTGAATAAAAAAGCTCGCCACGAGTATTTCATCGATGATGAAATCGAAGCTGGCTTGGAGCTCCAAGGTTGGGAAGTGAAAGCCCTTCGCCAAGGTAAAGCCAATATTTCTGAAAGTTACGTATTTATGCGTGACGGTGAAGCCTTTGTGAGTGGCATGACAATCACTCCTTTAAATCAGGCATCGACACACGTTGTGGCGAACCCTACACGTGTGCGTAAACTACTAATGAGTCGTCGTGAGCTGGATAACCTATTCGGACGTGTAAACCGTGAAGGTATGACATTAACGGCCCTCTCACTGTACTGGTCTCGCTCTTGGGTGAAACTAAAAATTGGCGTAGCAAAAGGTAAAAAGCTGCACGATAAACGTACGGATCTAAAAGAAAAAGACTGGGCAAGAGAAAAAGCACGCGTAATGAAGAGCGCGCTGCGTTAATCTTGACCACTTAAACGCATAGTACTGGACAGCCAATGCTTTTCTGTTACTATGCGAATATTACCTGGGGCTGATTTAGGATTCGACGGGAATTCAGAAGTCTGAGGTGCATGCCGAGGTGCGGTAGGCCTCGTTAACAAACCGCAAAAAAATAGTCGCAAACGACGAAAACTACGCACTAGCAGCTTAATAACCTGCTAAGAGCTCTCTCGCCCTAGCTTCCGCACGTAAGACGGGGATCAACGAGGGATCAAACCCAAACGCGCTAGCCCGGATTCTCCCGCCTGAGAGATGAACGGCGAATTTTAATTCAGGCTAGTCATTCATTAGCGTGTCGGTTCGCAGGTGGGTGGCGAAATTAAAGATCGACTAAGCATGTAGTACCAATGATGAACGGTTTTCGGACGCGGGTTCAACTCCCGCCAGCTCCACCAATTATCATATTAAAGACGTCCTAGGGCGTCTTTTTTATTACCTGTCATAAATAAAAATCAATAACTTAGCATCTTTTGGTGTCTAATGACGTTCTACTACTTCTTTGCTTTATGGGTACACAGAAAGGTACACTAGATTCGGTTCCTTAATTTGATGTACCTATAATGGCAAAAACAACAACACGTCTATCCGATAAAGAAATCAAAGCCGCGAAGCCTAGCGAAAAAGAATACAACCTTTTCGATGGTGATGGACTCCGTTTAAGAATTAAGCCTAATGGCTCAAAACTATGGGTAGTGAATTACTACAGACCGATCACTCGAAAACGAGCTAATCTAAGTTTGGGCAAGTATCCCGATCTTTCTCTGTCAAACGCTCGAAAAGCAACTCTAGAAGCCAAAGAGTTACTCGCACAAGGTATTGACCCTCACGAGGCTAGAAAACGCCAGCAAAAAGAGCATCAGGCTGTCCACCAGCATACTTTTATTAATGTATCTAAAGAATGGTTCGAAATTAAAAAAGATGACGTTACACCAGACTACGCAGTTGATATCTGGCGCTCACTTGAACTACACATCTTTCCTAGTTTATCCAAAATACCAGTTAAGCAAATTACCGCCCCTCAGGTAATAGAACTACTAAAACCTATCGAAGCTAAAGGCAGTTTAGAAACCGTCAAGCGCTTATCTCAACGGCTCAATGAGATTATGAACTTCGCCACTAACTGTGGATTAGTCCCAGCCAATCCCCTTACAGGCATTCGAGCTGCATTTAAGAAGCCAAAGAAAGAAAACATGGCGGCACTCAAGCCAGCAGAGCTGCCTGAGCTAATGGGTGCAATTGCTAACGCAAGTATTAAGCGTACAACTCGCTGTCTAATTGAATGGCAATTACATACCATGACACGCCCTAGCGAAGCCTCTGGCGCAAGGTGGGAGGAGATCGACTTAGACGATAAGATATGGACAATCCCAGCAGAAAGGATGAAGAAGCGTAGAGAGCACCGTATTCCACTAACTGAACAGATGATTGAATTACTCGAAGTTATAAAACCAATTAGCGGACACCGTGAGTACGTATTCCCTTCTGACAGAGACCCTAAAAAACCATGTAATAGTCAAACAGCAAATATGGCGCTCAAACGTATGGGATTTGCGGGTAGATTGGTTAGTCATGGTCTTCGCTCATTGGCGAGTACTACGTTAAACGAGCAAGGTTTTGATAGGGATCTAATTGAAGCAGCTCTAGCTCATGTCGATGATAACCAAGTAAGAAGTGCTTACAACCGAACTGACTACCTAGAACGTCGACGTCCAATGATGTGCTGGTGGAGTGATTATATAGAAGAAGCCGCCAAAGGCAGCCTTTCGGTTACAGGAACTAAGCAATTGAAAGTCATCTAAACGTCAGCACCTTAGGCTCTATTTATGCCTGAGGTGCTTCATTGAATATCGACCAGCTAAATAATTAGCCCAAACAAGTCTACAGGACTTCCATCAAAGATAAGCACATCACCCTTTCCCAGTGATTCACGAACGGCGATGCATCAATCGTACGTTGAAATATGATGCTTTTACTCGTCGCGGCATCTATTGGAACGTCCAACAAAGCTTGATATTGCGCCAGCAAGGTAACAAGTCTTGGCCCTGCTTCCTTTGAAAACCTCAAGGATAAATCGAAATCCTTAAAATGTTTTTCAACTCGTTGCTTCTGTGCATCCTCCCAATGTTCAGGAGGAGAAACAAAGTATTCAATAACGCCTGGCTCATCATCGTTACCTGGTAGGTATCGAGCAAACAACCATTGCTCATTGAAGTAGCGAACATCATCTAAATAAGGCTGTATCACCTGCTCAGCTTCAGTTGCTGCAAAATCCTCGCCTTTACCATCCATATTGCAATCTCGACACGAAGGTACCAAGTTTACAGGTACTATCGAAAACTGAGGAAAGTGTGCCTTAGGCAAGTAATGATCTAGATTTCGAGGGCGACCAATTCCACCACAAAATGGGCACTTCTCATCAGCGGCGATCATCAAAGAGTCATAAACTGCTCGAGCTGGCTTCTTTTTCCCAACTACGTAATTTCCGTACAACTTGATCAAGTCGGATTTCTTTAACTGCCCTAAGACTATAGGGTCATCACCTTCTTGGTTTTGTAGCGGCTGGATAGTATATAGTTCGCCTGTTGCTCCTGAAGCCTCATAAGCTTGTGCTTGTATTTGCAATTCAGTAGTTGCATTATTGACGTTCTGGAGCAAGCCTTTATTCCCTGTGATCCCATCACGACAAAGGGCTAACGCGTCTGGATACGAGTAGACAGGTAATTTAAGTTTCAACATCAACCTTCCCCCCGATCTCGATGTACAACAAGAGCCTTCAATAGCGCTCTCGCTTCAACGCCAAGTTGATCACGATAGCCACCCACTATTTCCTCATAGGTATCGCCGGAAGCAACGGATTTAGCTAACAAATCGTGGAAGCCAGATTTAACAACCTCAAGGCCAAAAACTTCTCTTGTCAAAATACCCACGTTCTCCCCAAATGTCTCAATGGCGGGCCTACGAGGTTCTGTCACCAATCGACAACGATTTATTTTCCAGACACAGCATCGAGGAACCTCTTGAAGCACTACTGGTGAATGTGTAGCGATAATAGAAACACCATTTCTATCAAGAAGTAAGTCAGACAACGCTCGAATAAAAGCAGACAATAATGGTGGATGAAGATGGCTTTCAGGCTCATCAATTAGTACTAGAGTTTTTTCTTCCACCGTAGCAACCAATCGCGTGATGGTTAACAACACCACTGCATGCCCAGAACTCATTTTCTTAATGCGTTTCCGAGCCTTGCTTGTGAGCACTTCACCCGAGTATTCAACTAGTTCTTTTAGCCCCATACCCGCAAAGTTTTCATCAGACTCCAACGTATCAATCGCTTTCAACCACCTGTCTCGCTTTGGTGTTTGGCTTAAACAGGACTTCAGTGCCTGAAGAAAGTCTTCGTGTATATCGTTTAACCCTTTAAGAGAATCATCTCCTTTTTTTAAACCGATGTAGAAATAACATGTCCCTTTAGAGGGATCAGGTTGCTCAGTTGGAGGGGAGAAGGGGTCGAAAGCACTAAACGACACCGACACTAAGCTACTAAAATAGTCCTTACTGATAGGAGCTTCTCTCCAACCTTCTATGTCATAGAACATTACGCCCGGCTGCCCCTTTCCTGTGACAGCTTCAATCATTCCATTGAGCAGCGTAGTTTTTCCAACACCGTTACGGCCGATAATCGCATGAATATTACTGCTCGGTTTATCTTCTACTTTCACTTTAAATGTCAATTCAATACCAGACATTTTAGCTTGATCAGGTCTAACAAACTTAAACTCAAAATTGGTTAGCGGTTTTTTTCCCTCAAGTACTCTAGTGAACTGCCCTTTAATAACAGACAAGCTAACATCTCTAAGTAAAGACGTTCGAAAAACATCCTCATCCTGAGCAATTTCTATAAGCGCTGGCGCATGAGCTATATCCTTGAGAGCCTTAAGTAACGAGACTTTAACTGGTTCTGATAAATTCGAAATTTTTTGATAGTAGTCGACATCCTGACCAACTGAAAAGTATCCCTCTGGTAGGAAATCAAACACACCTCCTAAAGTGGAGTAGGTCGATTTTTCAATTGATTGTCCCTGAAAGCCAATCTTAACGTTTCCAATTTCGTGAAGTTCGCCCTTTTGATCATACAGTGACAAGTAAAACATCGTGACGAATGAAAAGTCATTCCAATGGTCGACAATTAGATAAGCAGTATTAACCCCAGATGAAGGAATGCGCTGATTTCTAGATAAAATAACAATTTTCATATTATTCTCCGACACTAGCTCTGATACTCAATACAAAGTTGTGTCAAAAGTAAGGTCAGTATAAGTTGATAAAGTGGATGGACTAAAGAGTATGGAAAAGTCAATCAGTGAGCAATACAATGCATACAAATCTAAAGCTACTACCGAACTTACTACTGATGGGTTATTGATTATTAGATAAGAACTCTGCTCTGGATACCAGTTTTCTCCAAGTTAGTAGCAGTCGCTATTCACATACTTTTTTGTTTTTTCCCCACAACTACCTTCATTTTCTATTGGTACTTCTCAATATTGGCTTCTTATCACGAAGTAATGATTCAATTCGTGATATACAACTATATTATATTCAACCAATCTAACCCATAAGAATGTCCATAGTCTTCACTGAGCTTCCCTTAGCACCATGGCCTGTTTTACAGGAAGGCATCCACAAACTAAGCCTTGAAGAGTTTCGAGAAGTGTTTGTGTTTAATCCACATAGAAGAAAGCAGTTTGATGGCTTAATTGATGCGATGAAAGCGCTTAAGCAAGCAGGTTGCTCTAAAATCTATATTGATGGTAGCTACGTAACTAAGAAGCCAACTCCAGGAGATTACGATGCATGTTGGGATGCTGGAAATGTAGATCCAAGTAAACTTGATGCAGTCTTTTTGGATTTCTCTGACGGAAGGGCATCACAGAAGGCTAAATATGAAGGTGAGTTTTTCCCAGCTCACTGCTTTGCCGACAATAAACAAACCCCCTATACGGAATTTTTTCAACAAGAAAAGCATTCTGGTTGCCGCAAGGGAATTGTCCTTCTTGAACTAAGCGATGAATTAGATAGTTAGGATATATGCGATGATACTTAACGACTCAGAATTGAAGTTTACTGAAGAGTCTCTTTCAAAACTTAAAGAGGCACTAGGGTTCCTAAATAACGATTCATCATGGCTAGCTGAAGTCCAGAAGGACTCTATTCACAGTCAAATACTAGAACTAGAAGAAGAAATTAGAAGTTATCAGCGCCTAAAAGGTGGTCTTCTAGATGAATTATCTACTTTAAATGTTAACGCTTTAGCTAATTACCTTATTAGTGCTCGTATTGCTAAAGGAATCAGCCAAGAGCAATTAGCGAAGTATTTAAACATTCCTGAAGTTAGATTTAAAGCATTAGAGTCAAGTAATTACTCTGGCGTGAGCTTATCGAGAGCTTTAAAAGTAGCAGAATACATTGGGCTGGATATTCAAAAAATTGTTGATGATTGTGGAGATACGATCTTTGAATCTGATGAAGGCACTGACTTTCAGTGGGATACCCTCCCAATCAAAGAAATGCTAAAGCGCGGATGGATTTCAGCAGGAAGCAATATAGTTGAAGAGGCTAAAAGCTTTATCCAAGGCGCATTTGGCTATGGGCTACAACCTGCACTACATCGAAAAACTAGCTATGCAGGAAAGCCTGCCCATAAGACATCATTGATAGCATGGCAAGCTAAGGTCTTATCAAGTGCAGAACATTTGATTAAATCAAAGGAAATACCTACTTTCGAACTTAATGACTCTTGGCTCCCTGAACTTGTTACTCTTAGTAAAGAAGACAGTGGACCTCTAATCGCTCGTTCTTTTCTTGAAAGCAAAGGCATTATTTTGGTTTTTGAACCACACCTAGAGGGGACGTTTTTAGATGGGGCGGCAATGTTATCCGAGGAAGGGAACCCCATTGTTGGTATGACGTTACGTTACGATAGGGTCGATAATTTTTGGTTTGTGTTGATGCATGAACTTGGGCATGTCTTTTTACATCTGTCCAAGTTTGGACACGAGTTTGTTGATGAAAATGTTGGTGAAATCGTTGATGGTCTAGAAGGGCAAGCTGATAAATTTGCTTTAGATAACTTGATTCCTCCAAACACATGGAAAACAGCTGTATCGAGAGTTATACCAACTAATGCAGCAATAATTGGTGACGCAAAGAGAATCGGTGTTCATCCAGCGATAATCGCCGGGAGGTTACGCCGGGAGAAAAATGACTACACAAAATTTAATGACTTGGTCGGTTATGGAAAAGTGAGAGGACTGTTTGAATGATTGATGAGTTAGGTTCCTATAAAAAGTACCTTCCAATACTGAAATGGAGACAAGGTGAATACCAAGCTTTACTTCGGTTAGATCAAACAGTGAAAAAGAACTTATACCCGCTCTTTGTCATACCTCCAGTAGAGTTTGACTTTGAAGAACAGAAACCCAAAAAAACAGCAGAGCAACATGTAGAAAAATTAGCGAAACGTTACAAAGAAAAGTGGGGAGAGCTACCATCATTAGTTGATATAGACTCTAGTCTACATTTAGATAATGTAAAAGATGGACGCACAATCCCCGAGTTCATCTTTGATGAACTAAAGTCAGTAAATGGTCACTTTTCACCAGTAATTCAATTGGGCTACGACGGTAGTTATGTTAATGCAGTAAAAAAAAGTTGGTTTGAATGCTCTCACGGGGTTGGTTTTAGAGTGTCCTTAGATGAACTAGCTGACCCGACTAGTCATACTCAAATACAACAATTGCTGTTAAAGATTGATTGCACACCGCCAAACACAGATCTGATTGTTGATTTTAGAAAAGGTGCGGAATACCAACCTACAGAAGATGCTGTTTTCATGCTTTCTGTTTTACTTGGACAACTACCCGATATATCGGAATTCCGGTCAATATACGTGGTCGGAACTTCACTCGAACTAGATCTTGTGAAAAAACCTGGAGCAGAACAAAAGCGAAGTGATTGGATATTTTATAAATCACTACACACAGCAATAAAAGCGGATTTTCCTAATTTGGGTTTTGGTGATTACACCATTGAAACTCCAGAATTTAGCTCTATCGACATGCGAATGATGAAACCTGCCGCTAAACTCGTGTATTCCTATGAAGATAAATGGATTATCTACAAAGGAGGGGCCTTTAGAGATGCCCCCTCACAAATGAAAGATCTTTGTGCTCAATTGGTTAAAGATCCACAGGGATATTTCTACGGTGAGAATTATTCTAAAGGGGATAAAAAAATCTATGATTGCTCGCAGGGTAAATGCGGCACTGGCAACTTGAGTACTTGGAAAGAGGCTGCAGTTAGCCATCACCTTACGCTAGCTGTGTATCAGAGCGCCAATTTGAACGGTTTTCAAACGTTAACTTAATATTCTTAACCAATTCATCTATGTTAATTTGGTTAACAAGAACCTTATATAGATCGAGCCTTGTTCCTCTTCGAATGTTAGATGGAACTCCTAGCTTTTCTAGTAGAGCTTGAGTTTCATCTTTCCAAAGAAGATGGGCTACATTTATAGCTTCTACATTAGGGTTCTTCTTTGTTTTTCTTATAGTTTTGAAGTGTATCGCGCCTTTGCTTCCTTTTTCCGCAACGATAACCCCAACCCACTCCGGAGCCATATCAAAGATTTCATTCAAATGATTTGGCGCAACAACTACGGTCAGTTTTTGCAAGGTTTTTAAGTAAGTATCTAACTGATCACTAAAACGAATAAGAGTGTCTTTTGAGCTTTTTATTTCATAACCATGAATACATCCGTTAACAACAGCTATATCGACTCTGTTTGAACCATGCATAAGGCCTAATTCGTCGATTACGAGAGTCTGCTTGTCTGCATGCTGGTGCTTTAGCTTTTTCTTATGAAAAGCTTTTCTTATCTCCAAATCGTTAGTGGCAAACATCTTTCTTTATCTCAACTGAGTATTACAACTTATAATCGCTTCTAATATCTATTCTACATTAATTTCATTGAATCTAGCAGTCTGATACTGTTACGTCAGCTCTAAGCTCCAACATTTACCATCCAAGTACACGGTAAACTTGCTAGGGGTGAAATATAGCATGTTACAACAATACTCAAATGCATTAACAACCAGATTTAGTAGAGTTAGTTATCTATAACTTCTTTGTTCCAATGCCTTTTTACTGTAGCTATTCCCAATTCCAACTCATGAGATGTTTTAGATTGTGATAAACCTTCAGCTTTTTTTGCTTGAACCAAGCGAGTAGTACTATAGGCCTTTGGTCTACCTAGTTTTTTTCCTTGGGCTTTTGCTCGTTCTATCCCTTCCTTTGTACGCTCTCGAATCCGATTGCGCTCAAACTCTGCAAACGCGGAAAACATCTGTAGCATCAACTTCCCTTCAGCACTTGATAAATCCGCAACTGGCAGGTCTAAGCAAACAACCGTTACACCTTTTTCAGTGAGCAGGTTAATAGTGTTTTGGACGTCAATATTATCTCGCCCCAAACGGTCTAGCTTTAAGACCACCAGCATATCTCCGTTTTCCATTTGATGGTTGATTAACAGCTTAAACTTCTCTCGTTTCATCGCCTCGACCGAACCGGAAACCGTTTCGCTAATAACACGTGAATCACTCACTTCATACCCTTTCTGACGAATAGCAATGATTTGGTTTTCTGTAGATTGTTCGGTTGTAGAAACACGACAATAAGCAAATATACGCATTGGTTACTCATTCTTAGTTTTGGTATCAAATACTGGGGCATCATATACCTTTGGTATCATAAATCAACAACCCTATTTTAATGATACCTACAAAGTAAAATAAAAGCTGGTATCAACATACGAATGTTTTTTGATACCAGCTTGGTCAGAACAATTTGATGGGTATTACTTGTTTCCCATCATTTGTTGAAACTGCATAAATTGCTTGAACTGCTCTTCCATATCTGGAGCAGTGTTTTCAGCTGGCTTAGCTAGCTTTCGCAATAACTCTGCTTGCTTGTAATCAGGCACATCACCATAGCTGTAAAAACTAGTCAGCACACTTTCATGCCCTAAGTTTTGGCTCCATGCCTTGAACTCTTCAGGTGTTCGGCAAAGCCGCTCGCCCAATCGCACCAAAGTGTTCCGGAAACTGTGAGGATTAAAGTAAGGCAACCCAGCAGCTTCAAAGGCTTGTGCAAAAGATTTGCGGATTGGGTTCGCGTTGCTCCAATGCTCTTCAAGTAAACCAATAACCTCAAACTGCTGGTTAGCGTTATGTGCCAACTTAGTTTTAGGAAACAACGGCGAGTTTTGCTTGAAACCTAGCTCCTGAACCAAATAATCAATCCATTCACTCAAAATCTTTAGTGGCAGCTCGCCGACAGGAAAAAAGTATGTTGTGAATGTTTTGCTGAACTTTGTATTCACATCCCTTGCGTCCTGATAAAAGCTTTGTTCAACAAGGTCAATATGTTTTATCTTTGCTGAAGCAACCGCTCCGTCCCTTGCTCCTGTTAAGATAACGAATGCCATTAAAGCTCTATCACGCATTTCAATGACCGTCGAGCAAGGCATAAGCTCCAAGGTTTGCTTGATCTGTTCTATCGTGGCCACATTTCTCTTACGCTTTGCGTTAGCGATACGCGTATCTTTTTCCGATAAGTTGAAATATTCAATATCACTGTAATTGATTTTTGATCTATACCCTTTTTGCGTAACCAGATATTGGAAGAACGACTTCAAGTGACGAGTTGCTGTCAGCACAGTTGCTTTACTTAATGTCTCACCTGTAGAAATGGACTTTTTGCTGAGAAGGTGCTTCTTAAACCCAATAGCGTGCTTCGCCCTAAACTTCTTAAAATCAACATAACCAGTATATTCCTCAAAGCGATTAACTGACTTAAGAACGCCATCAATAGTTGAGTCATCTAAGCGCTTAGCTTCCTTTAAATACTTGGTAAATTCATAGATAATTCGTGCATTATTTGTACTATTACTTTTCATCACTAAAAACTCCATTGAAAGGACAATTTAAGAGGTTTTGTCCTCTTAGGATTAAGTGTTTTTCAGCTATCGGTAATTTACCCTCAAGTTCGAGCCAAATATCATTCACTTTTCGCCACGAAACATACTTGTTCATTCGACATCCACACTCTTCACACAAGCCTGTCATGTGAGCCATTCCTGCGGGTTTAGCAATGAAAAACACTGACTCAATGCTTGGTTTCATTGGTTGTTTACATCGAAAACAGCACATCTCATGCTCTTCGCAGTCGAACATAATTGCTTTGCGCTTTTGTTTAAAGTGAACCTTCAAATCGGCACCATTTATTAATAGTGGGCGTTTTTTATCGACTACAGGTAAACCAACACGAATCCAATTACGCACTGTTTTAGGGTGAACCCCTAACGTTTCACTGATATCAATAACGGTATAGTTGCGATTGCTTTTTATGCAATTAGGTGAATTTCGTTTAGTCATTATCAACCGCCTTAGATGCAGAAACGCAAGCATCGAGCCATTTTTCAATATCGACTTTTAGCCATCCAACTGCACGTTCTCCTAGTGAAATAGATAGCGGAAAACTTCCCTGAGACATGCGCAAATAGATAGTACTGCGAGATAGACCTGTCATATCGATAACTTCAGGTAAACGAATGATTTTATGAGACATAAAAAAACCTCTTGGTTGTTCATAGGACAGCCGAGAGGTTATTGAAATGAAGCTTGGTAAATCCGAATTCGGAAAACAAAATTCCTAATTAGAGTATGCTCATTAGGTCATTTTTGTCTTTTTTCTATCGCTTCATCTACTTGGTTCAATATGTTACGAATAGAGTCATCAGAAACAGGGGCACCTATCTGTTCTGTCATAAGTTTCACAGACGAAGTAACTCCTCGAGCTCCGGGATCAATTTTCAACTGCTTACAAAGTGCCCCGATGAGAACAAGCAATGTATTACGCTCTCTCGAGTGAAGTGTTTTTTCCACTTTAGGCTTCTTTGACTTGTCTTCTGTTTGTTTCCCTAAACCCTCTTCACTTTGTGATTCAACAAACCTCAAAAGCTCAGTTTTTTTGATAACCAGTTGATGCTCATACTCACCAAGCTCATGGCTATCCTCAAAAACATAATCAAGACTTGGCTGACTTTTAAACCTTTCCAGTGCTGCCGCTGACTCAGCTTTCTCAGCCTTAAAAATCATTTCTTTTATCTCATGATCTCTACTAAAGATTAGATCCATGAGAGTAATACCTTCGTAGCACAAGGGCGGAAATATCATAGCTAAGAAAGAATGTTTCTTCTTATCGCCGGGAAGTGGTTTTAACACTGTTTGAAGCTTATATACTTGATCACCTTGAGCTAAAAAGACCCCATTGGTGTCCCCTCCGTCAAATGCAGGTTGACTTGAGGAGTTTTGGAATTGCTTCAAAACAGATGATGACTCCATGCCTATCATGGGCAAATCCCAAACACCACCAATGACCTGAACCTTCTCATCAAAAGCTATCCATTTACTTGTATCAGTTTTAAATGAGATATCAGAACTTCGCTCATTGCCCATAAGAGTACATCGCCCCGCGAGGGCATAAGCTTGGTTTATCAATCGAACCGATATAGTTAAATGCCCATCTAGAGCTAACTGACATATATCCGTCAAGACAACAGACTCCCCTAGCAAATCTGTTACGAATTTTGCTGACTCTTCTAGTGTGAAGAGTTCTCTTAGATTTAATAACTTGCTCATTTGACGCTTGTTTCGACCTTGCATAGCCCCTACATAAAGGGATGGATGATACAACATTGTCTTATGCTAAGTAGAACTAACGTAAATAGGAGGAAATATACGGAAATTGAAACAATTTTTAGGGGATGGTCAAGAAATGGGTACACCACAAGGTACACCAACAAAAATCAAACCAACCAATACCATTAAAAATCATATACTAAAGATGCAGATTCAAATTACGCCAGCCCACCAAACGTTTGGAAAAGGCCACCTTCGGGTGGCCTTTTTTGTATCAACTAAAATAGTCTCTTTTTTCAAACATTCATGCTTTCTGAAATCTTACTACATAGATTACCGCATACCTTTGGCCCATGTAGGTTTACAAACTCGTTGAGTATTAATCAGTAAACAAGAAGTTCATAAGTACTAATCAAAAAGGCAGAGAGCATGGTACTAAAAGCCCTGCAACTTAAAAGTCTTCTGCTTACCTATCCTTTCTAAGAGATAACTAGATCTAAGTCTAAAGTCTATACTCATCTCCCTCGATGAATTGATTGATGTATTCATTGTTAGTCCCTACTCGCTTGTTTCATTACAACTCTATAGATGTAATGACTACAAACAGTAGTTACAAAAAATAATGTAACTCTAATCACAAAGTTAACCTTAGATATTGAACAGAAACACAACATATATAGATTTTTAAATTTCAAAATGAAAATATTGTTGTGAAAAATTAAGTTGCTGGAATTATTACAGTCATATTAGTGAGCATTGTAATGAATTTTGAAGAAAGTAAATTGAATGACGAACACGTTAATCAATACACACCGCAAATCAATGGTGTGTTAACAAAGAAAGGAAAACCACTTAGTAGCCTAAAGGTTAGCCTTAGTATTGGTTTAAGCATGTCAGGGAAATCAATAGACTTATCAACATTCACAGACAGTACTGGTCGCTTTGAGTTTTCTCCAGTCTATGAAAATAAAGACGTCATAAGCACTCCTCTCATTGATCGCTATGTAACTATTGTTTTAGTCGCAGAACTCAGCAATGATGAAAGTACTATTATTTGGGAAGGAAGCTTTGATGGTTATAAAATAGAGGATTACGTAAAAAATAACATGGCTAACCTTGCTTGTGACACTGAGAACCCTCTTAAGTACTTTGCTTTTTCAATTGATGATGAAGAAAACGATGACTACTACGTGAACAGCCAATGTAACTTATTTGGTTATATAGACTCTGACTTGTATGGAAATTAAATAATGCACTCATGATGCAACTCCAGTTCCTATGCCTCCTCTTTGGCCATTCATTCACGGGGGCATTGAGTATCGGTTAGAAGGAGGTTCTGGTATCGACTTCCACGCTCATGGACTAGGAAAAAATCTGTTCCGGGTTATGTCAATAACGCTACAAGTAATGAGTGATCGGCACTACAATCTAAGCCTTAAACTTATCTAGAACGCAACGTATTTCTTGACTTCAACAAGAGATATAACGCTCGGATGACTGATGGTTGGGTAAGTAAAATAGTCTCTTCAACTTTGACTTTACTAAGAATTTCAGGTCTGGGTCATATAATACAACAGATGCGACCGTAGGCCTTGCTACTTGGGTTCAATTAGCTAATTTCAGAGCTAAAAAATGAACGTAACGAACACGTACGCGGTATTATAGGCCACATAAATGTAATGTCAGGCAATGCGGAAATTAACCTATCTAATATTACTTGTAGAGCAATAAAGCTTTGTTTTTCAAGGTTAGTAAAAAGGCTAGACAGTCATGCTAGTAACGTATTAAATACCCTGGAGTAACAATAAAATAAATTAGCCATCGTTTTATATATACGCTTCATCGGTCTTAAATTATTTGAATGATAAATAATAAAAGTGCGAAGCTATTTTGCTTCGCACTTTTATTGAGTCCAGCACGGCTAACTATATTAGAAGCGATACTCTACACCTAGTGATGCTTGGTTAAAGTCTGTTTCCGTGTTTGCACCGTTCGCGACATTCTCCGCATTGAGTTCTACGTCGTACCACATATATTCTGCGTTAACTAAGAAGTTATCAGTAACTTTAAAACCCACACCGGCACCAGCGAATACACCTTCATCATCTTTGTTGCCTTGGAAGCCCGCAACGTTGTAATCCGTCGAGTACCACATTTGACCGCCTTTTGCGTAAAGGTCGACACGATCAGCAATGGGAGCGGTAACTTTTAGAGCCGCTGTATAGCCGTCCGTTTCGGCATTTGCTAGGTTATTACCATAGCTACCGAAATCAATGTAACCACCTTCCAACGCTAAGTAAGGATTAAAACGGTAACCAACTAAACCTTGAATAACATCGCTGTCATCATCAAAGTCATCTTGTCCATCAACTTTTAAGTAACCGTAGTTGGCGCCAACATATACACCATGATCGTTGGAGTCCGCAGCATGTGATAAAGTACTAAACGTTGCTAAAGAAAAAAGGCTAATCAAAGTAACAACATTGCTTTTCATTTCGTTCTCCTAATATAAGTTCCATTGAAGGTTCGAATAGTAAAGAGCAAATGCAATGCCAACTTTAAATTAATGAAAAATATATTTAATTTTATAGAATACTGACAATCCTCTAAAGAACGCCGAACAAAAACAGAAAAAAAGATCTGTCTGTTTACTTTATATAAACAATACTAAATTGAGGTTAATCGATGATGTGAAAAAGATTCTTGTCAATTTGTAGATTTTTCAAAGAAATTAAATAAACATCTAAAATACTCTTGTAGATTAATCAGTCAAAAAACGCTTAGCTAGTTTTTATAAGAAAGGAAGCTAATCACACATACGTTGCATCTTACTTTGCTTCAAGCCGTGAATACTCTACTCTTTGCCTAAGCAGAGTTTAATGGAACTGAAGTATGTTAAAAGGCAGTGAATACCCTTCTATTCGAGCATTAAGGACGTTTGTCGCGGTCTCTAATTACCTCAGTTTCTCTAAAGCAGCGGATGCCCTATGTATTACGCAAAGCGCAGTAAGCAAACAAATCGCATCGCTGGAGCAATTGGTGGGTTTACCTTTAATACAAAGAAGGGCGAGTGGTATTGAGTTAACCGAAGAAGGCAAGCGTTATCTGCCGCAAGTCACAGAAGCTTTGGAGCTTATTCAGCATGCAACTGCCAACTTAATCCAGTCAGATTCAAAGCAAGAATTACTCACCGTGGACGTAACCCCTTCTTTTGCCAGTCTTTGGTTGATACCTAATATTGATGACTTCCACCAGCAACATCCTAACATCCGAGTAAGAGTCTGTACTGGGGATGGGAACGTCAAAGATTCGAGCAACGAAAGTGACTTACATATTCGCTGCCTTCCATTATCCACGCATTATGAATACAGCCACTTACTATGCGAAGAAATACTACTATTGGTCGGTACTAACGCTCCTGCACTCAAGAATGTGCACGCTGTTAGCGACTATCCGCTGATACCTCAAATCACTCGTCCTCAGTTGTGGGAGCAATTTAAGGCGGCACATGCAGTAGAATCAACCGTTACCTATCACTCTGTAGGCTTTGAACATTTTTACCTAGCTTACGAAGCCGTCAAAATGGGAAAAGGACTCGCCTTACTTCCTGATTTTATGGCGCAGAATTCTATTTTAAGAGGGGATATCCAACATATTCTCAACCTAACTTTACAGAGTGGTTATGGTTATTACGTGATGATCCCGAATTATCGCCTATCGGCTAAGAAAGTGGCGGCGTTTTACGAATGGTTGAAGAGCAAACTAAGTTAATGTTGTTTCTTTAAGCTCGTTTAGGTAAACCAAAACAACTCAAAGACTTCGGTATCTGTCTGCTCAAATTTATGGCATTCTCATCCATA
>NZ_JADDYG010000008.1:20793-26922 GCF_015163535.1 Vibrio sp. OPT46
ACATTATGAATACAGCCACTTACTGTGCGAAGAAACATTGTTATTAGTCGGTTGTACAAATGCTCCTGCAATTGAGAGTGTGCACGCTGTTAGCAATTATCCTTTTATACCTCAAATCACTCGCCCTCAGCTATGGGAGCAATTTAAAGCTGTCTACACTGTAGAATCTCCCGTTACCTATCAACCTGTAGGCTTTGAACATTTTTACCTAGCTTACGAAGCCGTCAAAATGGGAAAAGGACTCGCCTTACTTCCTGATTTTATGGCGCAGAATTCTATTTTAAGAGGGGATATCCAACATATTCTCAACCTAACTTTACAGAGCGGTTATGGTTATTACGTGATGATCCCAAATTATCGCCTTTCGGCTAAAAAAGTAGCGGTGTTTCACGAATGGCTGAAGAGCAAGCTAAGTTAATGTTGTTTCTTTAAGCTCGTTTAGGTAAACCAAAACAACTCAAAGACTTCGGTATCTGTCTGCTCAAATTTATGGCATTCTCATCCATACTATTTAAAAAGGATAAATGGATAGTAGGATATGGACAGCAACACGCCAAGACTCTCTTTACGCACCATTGAGCCGACCGATTACCCAGAGCTCGCGGAATTAATGGACCTTGTTTTTCCTGATGTTGGTGGCTCATGGCCACGCCTGACCATCATGGATCTCATTCATCAGTTTCCTGATGGACAAATCTGTATTGAGGATAACGGAAAAATTGTCGGCGCAGCGCTAACAATCAAAGTGGACTACAACCGATTTTCACTTCCTCACCTATACACCGACATCATCACCGAGAACAACGTCATCCAAAACCAAGTGACCGGTGACGCCATGTATGGTCTCGATGTATTTGTTCACCCGGACTACCGTGGACTGCGTTTAGGTCGCCGTCTGTATGATGCGCGTAAAGAACTTTGCCGGAGTAAGAACTTCAAAGCAATTTTGGCCGGTGGCCGCATCCCGAATTACCACAAATATGCTGACGAATTGAGCGTGGCTGAATACATCGACAAGATAAAACGCCGTGAGCTTCACGATCCTATTTTGTCTTTTCAGCTTGCAAATGACTTCGATGTAAAGCGTATTATGCGTGGTTACTTGCCAGAGGATAGTGCTTCTAAAGGCTACGCAACTCTACTGGAGTGGGATAACTTCTTCTACGAAGAGGATATTCAATCCGTCCATGATGTAGAAAAAACGCTGATTCGTATTGGTGTTGTGCAGTGGCAAATGCGCGCCATGAATGACTTAGAGGACTTGCTCGATCAGGCTGAGTTCTTCATCTCTTCTCTTGCGAACTACAAAGCCGATTTCGCCCTATTCCCTGAATTCTTTAACGCGCCGCTGATGGGATTGCAAAACGACCAAAATTCCGTCGAAGCAATTCGCTTTTTGGCTAGCTTTACAGAAGAGATCAAAAACCGCTTCTCGCAGATGGCCGTCACCTACAACATCAACATTATTGCAGGCAGTATGCCCGTCATCGAGGATGGCAAGTTGTATAATGTGGCCTACTTGCTGCAACGAGATGGTGAAATAAACGCTCAATATAAAATCCACATCACGCCTCATGAACAAAGAGACTGGGTGATCGACGGTGGTGACAATGTTCAAGTGTTCGAAACCGATGCAGGCAAAGTCGGCATACTGATTTGTTATGACAGCGAGTTCCCAGAGTTGGGAAGAATGCTCGCCGAGCAAGGCGCACAAATTGTGTTCGTTCCTTTCTGGACAGACACAAAAAATGGCTACCAACGAGTACGAATCTGTTCCCAATCACGAGCCATCGAAAACGAATGCTACGTTGCAATTGGGGGCAGTGTCGGCAACTTACCTCGTGTTGATAATGTCGATATCCAGTACGCACAATCTGCCGTATTTTCACCGTCGGATATCTACTTCCCGCACGATGCGACCTTGACAGAAGCAAGCGCCAACACCGAAATGATAATCTTCGCCGATGTTGATTTGACTAAGTTGAAGCAACTTAATACCGAGGGTTCAGTAACCAACTTACGTCACCGACGCCTTGATTTGTATGGCGCATTTACTAAAGCTAAAGAGTCATAAGGATCTCCCTAATTCGCCGCTACCAAAGAGCGTGGCGGCGAATAAAGCCTGCTGCTGGTTGATTCTGCGCAATTATTAGAGGCATGTCAGTTTTTCTCAATGGTGAGAAACAAGAATTGACCCAATAGGACATTCGGAGTATCACTCCAACTTCGTTCCGCTTTTATTAGGGGAAAGCTTTTGGAACATATTAACGAACTTCTCATGTCAATGAAGCCTTTGCTTGAGCAATACGGCTACGTTGCTCTGATTGTCAGTATATTTCTAGAAGGGATAGGTATCCCGATGCCTGGTCAATCACTGATGATCGCGGCATCTTTGCTCTCGTCAGAGCAAGTCATGAACCTAAGTATGGTAATGATGGTATCGTGGCTGAGCTGCTTTTTTGGTAATACCTGTGGCTACTTAATCGGTTATTACTTTGAGGGGTGGTTAGATAAAAAAGGCTACATTTCCGGCCCGAAGATGCAAACGCTTCAATTGACTATCCAGAAATACGGCCCTACGTGCTTGGTGGTCAGCCGCTTTATTGAAGGAATGAAGCAATTTATGCCTCTTGCATGCGGTATCGCGAAAATGCCACGTAGAGAGTTTTTGCTCGGTAACGCCCTCGCGGCGACGGTTTGGGTATTGGTATTCAGCTTGTTAACTCACTTTGCATTTGAGCATTTAAGCGTGCTGAGCAACCTGTACACCGAATACAAATATCTGGTATGGGCATTTGCTGCTGTCTTATTTACGTGGATGGTTTTAGGTATTGTTAAACGCAAAAAAGCCAAATCAATGCAATAACGACAGTCTCTTCATTAGCGCATAACTAAAGCTCGTGGTATCAGTGAGATACGCAACACGAGCTTTTATCTTTTTCTTTACGTGTAAAACCTAAGCAGCCATTTAGACGTCTAGACGTTGACAATGTAGAAATGTGATATTAGTCTGCTCTTCTCTCTTATCATTAACATTGTCGTTTACATGTCCGGTTCCCAACAAACTACTAAAACAGTTGCACCGTCTGCGGTCGCACTGATCCCATTAATTGTATTCCTTGCGCTATTTATTGGCGTAGGCACTTACTTATCTTTGCAAGGCGTGGAATTTGCCTTCTACCAGCTGCCTGCACCCATCGCGGTATTACCAGCCATCATCATTGCGTTTCTTTTAAGTAAAGAGAGGCTTAACCGCTCAATCGAACACTTCATGCGTGGTGTTGGCCACCCAGACATCATCGCAATGTGTATGATCTATCTGCTTGCAGGTGCCTTTGCTGCGGTAGCAAAAGCCTCTGGCGGTGTTGATGCAACAGTAAACCTTGGTTTATCCGCTATTCCAACCAGCATGATTTTACCGGGCATTTTTCTGATTTCTGCTTTTATCGCAACAGCAATGGGGACTTCGATGGGTACCATCGCAGCCGTTGCCCCCGTAGCGTTGGGTATTGCTGAATCAGCAGGAATGAGCTTACCGTTAACCGCAAGCGTTGTACTGAGCGGCGCTATGTTTGGTGATAACCTTTCTATCATCTCTGACACCACCATCGCGGCGACACGCTCTCAAGGTTGTGAGATGAAAGACAAGTTTAAAGAGAACATTCGTATTGCTTTACCTGCGGCGTTGATCGCGATTGCAGTGTTCGCTTTCAACAGTACCGCGACTCAAGTGCCTGAAACTGGCGATATTGAGTGGCTAAAAGTCTTGCCGTACATCACTATTTTGATCCTAGCGGTATCTGGTGTGAATGTGTTTGTGGTTCTGTCGATTGGCATTCTTTTGGCTGGCGGCGTGAGCTTGGCATCGATTGACAATTACGGACTGACTAATCTAGCCCAAGACGTTTACAAAGGCTTTGGTAACATGCAAGAGATCTTCTTGTTATCCATGTTGATTGGTGGTTTGAGTGAACTGATGCGCCGCCAAGGTGGCCTTGCTTTTCTAACAAATTTCGTTAGTAGCCTTATCCACGCGTTTGGCTCTAGTCACTCTAAGCATGCGAACAGTCGTGCAAGCGAGCTAGGTATTGCAGGTTTGGTATCAATGGTCAATGGCTGTACGGCAAACAACACCGTAGCCATCATTGTATCGGGCAGCGTTGCTCGCCAACTGGCGGAAGAGAATAATGTCTCTCCTCGCCGCTCAGCAAGCTTGTTAGACATTTTCTCATGCGTGGTGCAAGGCGTGTTGCCTTACGGTGCTCAAGTATTGCTGCTAGGTTCCGTGTTCAACCTCTCGCCACTTGAAGTAGTTGCCAATTCTTACTACTGTTTTGCATTAGCGATAGCGGCTATTGTCGCGGTGTTTATCAAACATCCCGCTCGTCAACCTGTAGCGCAAACTGAGAACTAACGACAAATACCGAAAAGGCTCCGATGGAGCCTTTTTACTTTCCTTTCTTCTTTTTTTCTTTTCCGCGAGCAGATTTACTTCAAAGCTGAACGCAAACTTTGCGCACTGTGTAAAGGAATCGCAAAGCGATGCGCCACATCGCGTAGAGCTTCCACCTGAGCCGCGTTACTGATTGCTAATTCGCCTGCCACATCGACGTGGTTATTCTCAAACCCCACTCTCACATCGAATCCAAGTAACATCGCACTCGCTAAACAGTCTTGCTCTCGCGCGCCAAAAGCACAAATGGCACATCGAATTTCTTCCTCGACAAAATGCGCCAAATTCAAACCTCGTAAATCCCATGGCGAAGACTGTTGAGCTTGGTGATAACGCCCTAACACCACTAATGCATGCTGATACGTTTTAGGTAACACGCCCGCATCACGCAGTTGGAAATAACGTTCAATGTCGGTTGCATCGTAGAGAATAATTTGGCTCACGATGTTGTTTTCTGCCACCCAATGGAAAAAGGCATACCCTTCTTTCTCACTTGCTCGATCAGGGATTAACTCCCTCAATGCGAAAGAAGCCGCTTCTGGTTTCACAGCTTTAACTAACGCCATCTGTTGTGGCGGAGAATACAAGCCCACCGCCTCTGTGGTGAGCTGTACCATCATGTTTTGTCCCACCGCTTCTTTCACGGCATAGTAAATTGCCATGTTGTCGTCGATGTCTAATGAATGACGTCCGTTGGCGTCTCTAGCATGTAAATGGATCATGGCAGCCCCTGCCGTTTGACAAGCGATAGCCTCTGCAACCAGTTCGTCTTTTGTCATGGGTAAGCTGGCGTGATCGTGCTTAGTTTTTCTTGCACCGTTTGGGGCCACGATAATAGCGATAGGCTCTCGTATACATCGATTTTCTAATTCCATTCCTTCGCTACCTCTTTTAGCGTTAATGAGAGTTTGCCAACTAGCTCATCAATATGGTGAGGCTGAATAATGAATGGCGGTGCAAGCAAGATATGGTGCCCATTAACGCCATCAATCGTTCCGCCCATTGGGTAGCACATTAAGCCATTTTCCATTGCTTGCTGTTTGATGCGTTTGTCTGCCAATGTGGCTTTACTCAGAGGCGCCTTGCTTTCTTTATCCGCCACCAGCTCAATGCCAAAAAATAAGCCTTTACCACGAATGTCGCCAATGTACGGTAAATGGGCCAATTCAGAAGTAAGCTCATTACGCAGCAAAGCACTTTGCTGATTCACCGCCGTTAATAAATCATCTTGGAAGATGGTTTGAATGGTTGCCACGGCAGCAGCGCACGCCACAGGGTGCGCCATAAAGGTATGGCCATGTTGGAAAAAACCGCTTCCACCGGCAATAGCTTGGTAGACTCGATCATTCGCAACCACCGCGCCAATAGGTTGATAACCCGCACCAAGCCCTTTAGCCATACACACCAGATCGGGTTCTGCCTCTTCTTGCTCAAATGCAAAAAAACTACCACTGCGTCCAACGCCACACATGACTTCATCCAAGATCAATAACACATCGTATTGGTCGCATATTTCGCGAATACGTTTGAAGTAACCTTGAGTCGCAGGCACAGCTCCAGCGGTGGCTCCCACAATGGGCTCAGCGACAAAAGCCATGACATTCTCAGCCCCCAACTCAAGAATTTTTGCCTCTAGTTCATTCGCCGCTCGCAATGAGTAATCCAATTCCGACTCA
>NZ_JADDYG010000008.1:26978-38400 GCF_015163535.1 Vibrio sp. OPT46
TGACTCTGCTGACAACGATAAGCATAGCAAGGGGCAATGTGATGACTCGGATGCAAGATAGGTTTGAACGGTTCACGTCGCCATTCATTACCACCGACCGCCAGAGCTCCCAACGTATTGCCGTGATAACTTTGCTGACGCGCAATGAATTGCTTCTTCTCTGGCTTACCTGATTCCACAAAATACTGCCGCGCCATTTTTAGTGCCGACTCCACCGCTTCTGATCCGCCACTGACTAAATACACATGGTTGAACTGCTCAGGCATATGCTGACAAATCAATTCCGCTAGTCGCTCACTGCTGTCACTAGTAAAAAATCCAGTATGAGCAAACGGCACTCGCTCGAGCTGTTCCAACATAGCTTTTTTAACGGCTTGATGACTGTGGCCAAGGTTTGATACCGCAGCGCCGCCACAAGCATCGAGATACTGTTTCCCTTGTTTATCGAATAGATAAACACCTTCACCTTTATCGATGATTGGCAACGTGGCATGGCAATGACGGTGAAATACGTAAGACATTTGAGTCCCTTCCAATGTGTAAGATTTGCACACATCATCAGGAACAACCCCAAATGCGACAAGGGAATAAATTTCATCCACCATGAGCTTTTGGAATACCACAATCCAAAAACACTAAAACCCTTGATATTTAAACAATAAAATAAAAATAGGCTAGCTTTTTTAAAGGCTGGCCTATGGGTAACCCAAAGCTAAAAACAGAATCGTTTTACGCGTTTAGTGCCTGTTCTAAATCGGCTAGAATATCGTCAATATGTTCAATACCCACCGATAAACGAATCATCTCTGGAGACACACCAGCTTGTTTTTGTTCTGCTTCGCTCAATTGACGATGAGTCGTCGATGCAGGATGGCAAGCCAATGATTTTGCATCGCCAATGTTCACCAAACGCTTAAAGATTTTCAAAGCATCATAAAAACGCACACCAGCGTCATAACCATCTTTTAAACCAAACGACAAAATCGCAGAAGGCTTACCTTTCATGTATTTTTCGGCGAGATGGAAGTGTTCAGAACTTGGCAATCCGGCATAACTTACCCAACTGACTTTGTCATTCTGTTCCAAGAATTTAGCCACTTTGAGTGTGTTCTCGGTATGGCGCTCCATACGCAGCGGTAACGTTTCTAGCCCTTGCATAAGCATAAATGCATTCATCGGTGATAATGCGGCTCCGGTATTACGCAGTGGTACGGTACGCGCACGCCCGATAAATGCCGCTTCACCAAACGCTTCGGTATACACCACGCCGTGGTAAGAAGGTTCTGGTTGGTTGAAAACAGGAAAGCGGTCTTTGTGCTGCGCCCAAGGGAATTTACCTGAATCCACAATCACGCCACCCAATGTGGTGCCATGCCCACCAACGTATTTAGTGAGAGAGTGAACTACGATATCCGCACCGAACTCGATGGGTTTGCACAGCACTGGCGTCGCGACGGTGTTATCCACAATCACAGGCACGCCTTGTGCGTGAGCAAGCTCCGCCACACGTTCTAAATCGATGATATTACCTGCAGGGTTACCAATGCTCTCGCAGTACACCGCTTTGGTATTTTCATCAATTAACTCGGCCAAACTTTCTGGCTTGTCATCTTTAGCAAACTTCACCTGAATACCCTGATTTGGCAGCATGTGCGCAAACAAGGTATAAGTACCGCCATAAAGTTGCGGCGTAGAAACGATGTTATCGCCCGCTTGCGCTAAGGTCAGAATCGCATAGTTAATCGCTGCACTCCCCGCACTCACGACCAATCCAGCAATGCCGCCTTCTAACGCCGCCATGCGTTTTTCCAGAACATCGTTAGTCGGATTCATGATGCGAGTGTAGATATTCCCCGGCACTTCCAAGTTAAACAGATCAGCGCCGTGCTGCGCGTTGTCAAACTCGTACGCGACTGTTTGATAAATCGGTGTCGCGACAGATTTGGTGGTCGGGTCAGTTTCGTAACCAAAATGGATGGATAGCGTTTCGTCTTTCATGTTCTTCCCTGTCTTTCATCACTCAAATAGCGGCAAGCAAAGCACTTACCTTGCTTATAAAACTTATATTGCCCAATTTTTCAACAAATAACGTAGGGATAAATCACAGAGATAAAACGCTAATTCAACTGTCCAAGTAACCAGTGACGAAACGTTTCTGTCGCATTCGTACGTGTGTTCATGATCAAGTAATACCCTGCATTGGCAGGAATCGGTTTGAATGGAGAAACCAAACGCTCTGTCGTCAATTCATCCTCAATCAATGCCATTCGAGCCATCGCAATCCCAACGCCAGCTTCGGCTGCAGACATCGCCATATCCGTTCGATTAAAAAAGTGTCCGACATCGGTTTTAAAATCCAACCCCATCGCTGACGCCCAATATAGCCACTCATAGTCACGCGTCGCTTTTTCCCATGGCATCGCATCGTGTAGTAGCGTCGCCTCTTGCCATTGCTTCACTGGCATTGAGTTTTTTTGCTCACCAAACAACGTTTTTAGCCAGCCATGATCCTCAAGGTATTTTGGACTCATCACCGGTAGCAGATGCTCATCCAAAATCAGCTCCGCGTTAGCATTTCTATAAGGATGAAGACCATAGTCAATTGCGACGTCATAGTCTTTTATCTCACTATTTACCAGCGCACCTTCCGCAAAGATTTGTACTTGGATATCCGGATTATCATGATGGAAGCTTTCGAGCTTTGGGACTAACCATTTGAAAGCAAAAGAAGGCGTCAACTTCAAACGAATTTCATTGGTTTGCTTTTCTACTTTGAGCTCATCAAGCAATTTGCTCAGTTCCGAAAAGTGAAACTGCGTCGCTTGGTGTAACTGAGTGCCTTTTACGGTTAAACGAATACCGCGAGAGTGGCGTTCAAATAAAGTAAAACCTAATAACGCTTCCAAATGAATAATTTGTTGGCTTATGGCACCAGTGGTGAGGTGTAAATGTCTTGCGGCACCAGTAAAGCTACTGTACTCCGCGACTTGGCTAAATAGGCACAAACCACTTATCAGATTACTTTTCATCCTTGAGCCTATAGTTTTTCTAAACACTGTGTGTAATTTATATCGATTGTTAATAAAAGGTAAAGAAAAGAAACTGAGCACTCTGATAAATGTGTGGAGTGCATCAATGGAAGTCATCGTATTAGGCAGCGGCGTTATCGGCTTAACCTCTGCTTGGTATTTATCTCAAGCAGGCTATCAAGTTACCGTCATTGACCGCCAACCAAGCAGTGCCATGGAAACGAGCTTCGCCAATGCCGGGCAGATCTCGTATGGCTATTCTTCGCCTTGGGCTGCGCCTGGTGTTCCTGTTAAAGCCATTAAGTGGTTAATGGAAGAGCATGCTCCACTTAAAATCAAACCCACTCTGAATGCCGACATGATCCGCTGGGCGAGTAAAATGGTCGCGAACTGCACCCTACCTCGCTATCAAGTTAACAAGGCTCGCATGCTTTCGATCGCTAACCACAGCCGTATTTGCTTAGAACAGTTACGCCAAGAACACGCCATTGAGTATCAAGGACGTCAGTTTGGGACCTTGCAAGTATTCCGAACACATCAACAGCTGCAAGCTATTGAAAAGGACATGCAGCTCCTTGAACAAAGCGGAACCCGATTTAAGCTAATGGACGTCGAACAATGTATTGAACAAGAGCCAGGGCTTGCACTTGTGAAAGACAAACTGGTTGGTGGCTTGCATCTACCTGATGACGAAACGGGCGATTGCCATCAATTTTGCCAACAACTAACGGAGCTTGCTAAGGCACACGGTGTCCGATTTGAGTTCGATACTGAAGTAAGCAATTGGGTTACAGTAGGCAAAAAGATCATAGGTGTCCAAACGAACCGAGGACAATTTAAAGCAGACCAATATGTAGTGGCCTCTGGCAGCTACTCTACAGCGCTACTCAAGCAACTCGATATTGATATTCCGGTCTACCCTGTCAAAGGCTATTCACTCACCATCCCGATGGAAGATGAACACTTCTCTCCTCGATCTACTGTGATGGATGAAACCTATAAAGTCGCTATGACTCGATTTGATGACAGAATTCGCGTAGCTGGCACCGCAGAATTAGCAGGGTTTGATACTTCCCTTCCACAAAAGCGCAAAAACACTATCGAAATGGTCATCCGTGATCTTTTTCCTCGTTGTGGTGACTTCAGCCAAGCTGAGTTTTGGAGCGGCTTTAGGCCAATGACGCCTGATGGCACACCAATTATCGGCGCGACTAAATACGATAACCTTTTTACTAACACCGGACACGGAACTCTGGGTTGGACGATGGCTTGTGGTTCAGGTCAATTGCTAGCAAGCGTAATGAAAGGTGAAAAAACAAAAGTGATGGATAATGCGGAGCTTAACCTTTGTCGTTACGCCTGAGGACATGACTGAACAAAAAACAGGCAGACACTTACTCCACAAAATGCATAACCACTGGCATTTTTAACTCATCAAAATCGCAGCACATTTAAATGACAATGTGCTGCATAATTAATCATCAGGCAAATCTTCTACCTAAAAGGAGCAAATAAGCAACAAGAACCAAATTTTAACAACTACTCTCCATTCTGTGTTCATCATCACGCTACAAAGGATTTGTAGCTAAAAAAGTTAACAATTGCATTACATAAAGGGTAATGTATTGTGTGAAAAACAACCACAAACACAACTAACAGGGAAAATACTCATGCAGTCATTAGTTGATTTTCTGAATGGAATTATTTGGAGCCCGGTACTGATCTATTTGTGCCTTGGCGCAGGTTTGTTCTATTCAATCATGACGCGTTTTGTACAAATTCGTCACTTCTTTGAGATGTGGCGCTTATTACTTTCAGGGAAGAGTTCAACAAAAGGGATATCATCATTTCAGGCACTTGCCGTTTCACTGTCTGGCCGTGTAGGTACAGGTAACATTGCTGGTGTTGCTGCTGCTATCGGTTTCGGTGGCCCAGGCGCCGTATTCTGGATGTGGGTCGTAGCCTTCTTTGGCGCTGCAACCGCATACGCAGAATCAACACTTGCACAAATTTATAAAGAAGAAGACGAAGGCGAGTTCCGTGGTGGCCCTGCTTACTATATTGAGAAAGCAATGGGACAAAAATGGTACGCTTGGATCTTTGCTATCGCGACCATCTTTGCTTGTGGTGTTCTACTTCCTGGCGTTCAATCGAACAGTATCGGTAACGCAGTAGAAGCCGCATTTGGCTCAGGTGACATGATTGAAACCGCTATTGGTACCTTCAGTTTTGCTAAAATTTTCACTGGTACGGTTGTTTGTGTCATTTTGGCTTTCATCATTTTTGGTGGCGTAAAGCGTATCGCGAACTTTACCCAAGTCGTTGTGCCATTTATGGCGTTAGCTTACATCATTACTGCGTTTGTCATCATCCTTCTAAACATTGGTGAGGTTCCACGCATTTTCGGCATGATCATTGGTGACGCGTTCACACCAATGGCAGGCGTTGGTGCGGCAATCGGCTGGGGTGTAAAACGTGGTGTCTACTCCAACGAAGCAGGTCAAGGTACTGGTCCTCACGCAGCAGCAGCAGCGAGTGTTGATCACCCAGCTCAGCAAGGTCTTGTTCAATCTTTCTCTATTTACATCGATACACTACTTGTGTGTTCAGCAACCGCGTTCATGATTCTTATCACTGGCGCGTACAACGTAAATGGTGCGATTGAAGGTACATTCCTGGTTCAAAACCTACCAGCGGATATTGGTGCAAATGGTCCTGTGTTTACACAGATGGCGATCGAAAGCGCACTACCTGGCGTGGGTAAACCATTCATCGCAATCGCTCTATTCTTCTTCGCGTTTACGACCATTCTGGCTTACTACTACATTGCAGAAACGAACATTGCTTACATTCGTCGTACGTTCAAAGTAAATGGACTGATGTTTATTCTGAAAGTCATCATTATTTCATCCGTGTTCTACGGAACCGTGAAAACCGCCAACTTAGCATGGGCGATGGGTGATGTAGGCGTAGGACTGATGGCGTGGCTAAACATCATCGGTATTTTGATCATCTTCTTTATGTCGAAGCCTGCACTCAAAGCACTGAACGACTACGAAGAGCAACAAAAACGTGGTGTGACCGATTTTACATTTAACCCTGTTGCACTGGGCATTAAAGGCGCAGATTACTGGGAAGATAAGTACCGACGTAAAACGGGTAAAGCACCAACGGCAGACAGCAATAGCGCAGAAACTGTTGAGCAACCATCAACATAGCGTTATCACATAAATAAGAAAAAGCAGTGGTCCGATTGAGGACATAAAAAAGGGGGATTAACCAATGGTTAATCCCCCTTTCTTCATTATGAGTAGCAGCTTAGGCGATAACCGCTTCAACTTTACGAGCGATTTTTGCTTTACCTACAGGTAACACTTCACGACCAAATTCGTTGTTCAGTACTTGTGCCATTGCGAAGTAAATTGCACTTGCGCCACAGAAGATACCCTCGAAGCCAGCGATAGCACCGATCACTTCGCTACCAGTGAAATCACGAGCAGCAAGCAAGAAGAACAGGATAGTTAGAGAACCAAATACCACTTGCTTCGCTGTTGGGTAACATAGAGAACCAATGAACATGAAACCAGTGAAGATGCCCCAAAGCGCTAGGTACCAACCCATAAAGCTTGCAGGGCTTGCAGGAAGCCCCATGTGAGGCATTACGATTAGACCAACCAATGTTAGCCAAAATAGACCGTAAGAAGTAAACGCAGTTGTGCCGAACGTATCACCGCGTTTAAAACACATGATGCCAACGATTACTTGGCTAAGGCCACCGTAAAAGATGCCCATCGCTAGAATCATAGAGTCAATTGGGAAAAATCCTGCATTATGAATATTGAGCAGAATAGTGGTCATACCGAAACCCATTAGACCTAGCGGTGCTGGGTTAGCCAGTTTTGTCGACATGTACAAATACCTTTTTTCAAAAATGTTGATAAAAAATGCGCGCGAATTTTAATGGGCTCCAGAACAAAAGAGAAAAGCTGTTATTGAAAACTTAGATTCCATAAATAAACCACTACATATATAAAAAAAGACCCTGCAAAAAAGCAGAGTCTTTATAGATGGTTAGGTTGTTTTTTACTCGATCACTGACAAGAAATCTCGTCCCAGAACCAGTTGCTTTGCGTTGGGCTTTCCCACACTCCTGGGCCATTTTTCGCAACAAAACATTTGTTTTGGTACGTCACTTTATCGCCGTTAGCGACTTGCGTTACACCCGGCTCCCACTGAATAAAATTGCCTGTCACTGGTGGTTCTGGCTCGGTTACTGGCGGCTCAGGTTCTGTGACGGGCGGCTCTGGCTCAGTCACCGGTGGTTCAGGTTCCGTTGTAGGCGGCTCCGTAGGAGTGCCTGAAACCAGCTTCCACGGGTCTCCTTTCGTTGGCTCATTACCTTGTGACCACCATTTCGCTTCGTAAACAGCACCTTGGTAAGAAACTTGATCACCCGTGTTATATACTTTGCCAGAATCCCAAGCTGCCACACCACCTACAGGCGGATCGACCGGATCCACTGGGTCTAACTTGTCAACTACACGAACTTCTGGCCAACCCGCATGAGATTGGTAGAAGTTAGTTACACATTTCTCATAGTCACCCGCAACTAGCGCAGAGTAAGCCGTTTGGAAACCAACAAGTTCACATTCAAAAGAGTGGCCTCCCGGACGATCTGAGTAGTATTTCCAGTTCCCATCCCAGTTGGTGTACAACACGTCTGTCGCACCATTCAGATTTAAGCTGCCGTAAGGCGTCTGCTGCCAACAGGTATTGGTCTCATCGGCTTCAATTGGAATTTGATAATGAGCGGCAAGTCCTTCCCAATAGCGAATACGGTTAACAGGTTGACCTTTATCTTTGTTTTGCTCTCCACACTCAATACCACCATTGATCACGTTGATGGTGGTACCAAAGCCGTAACCAATGCCAGCATCAAGCTCACGCTGTGAAGGCACCCAAGTACGGTCAATCACATGTAGCATTGCAGGTTTCGGTGCTTGTGGGGTTAGGAAGAACCAGATAGCCGATGCTAAGTTCAGCCACGAATCCGCAACCAAGCCTGGATTTTTCAGCAATACAGATGCATCGCCATCAAACATCACTTCAGAGAACGCGCCATAGTTAAAATGGTAAGAAAGCTGCTTTGCACCACGTCCAAAGTAACCTTGTCCAGACTCACATGGCCAGCGTTTGTTTTGCCAGTCATTTTGACCACAACCTGTTGTGTAACCTTCTTGCCCTTCAGACCATCCCATTTCTCGCACATGAACCAAAGCTTGCTGCCACTCTTCCAACCCTAGCGGATTATCCGATACGTTATCAATCGAAATATGGCCACCGGTTTCTTGTGCAAAGTGAGCAAACGCTGTCACGATCGATTTTTTACAAATTGCATCCGAATCACGACCGTCTGTGTACTCTCCACAGAATGCAGGGAACTTACCAATTGCACGTAGGAAACGCGTGTAAGTGTATTCAGGTGCCGCCATTTGAGTCAGGAAGTCCCACTCACTTTCGGGGAATACACGCTCTACACGCTTCACGTTTTCTGGGTTGGTTGTCGCCCCTGGAACAATCGCTTCAACCACTGAGTTCGGGCGTGTCTCTAATGCTTGTGACCAAATGGCATACATAGGATCAGAAGTTTTGCTTTGCTCTACGGCTTGAACGTCACCACGAGCAATAACATAACCATTCGGATTTTGCGGATCGGGCTGAATATTCATACTCGCATTCACTTGTGCTGCTAAGACACAACTCAATGCAAGAGGAAGATGTTTGAGTGCAAACATGTCTAGTCTCCGGATTTCAACAATACAATATACGAGGAATAACTAGACATATAGTGGATCATATATACGAAACACCGAGCCAAGTACGTTGATTCTGCGAGACAAAATGAATAAATAGGTCCTCACACACATTTTGTCACAAGAAAAATGTTACCTTGACTCAAAAGAAAAGCGGAGACCCTGTGAGCCTCCGCTTTGTGATGTTTCTCTCTTTATTGTTCTGCCGAAACCACCTCTAGCTTCGCGGTTGACTTTTGTTTAGACAGCACAAAATAAACCACACACTGAGAAATAATTGCGGCAAGCACAATCACTGGTGAGGCGTTGATTCCAGCTAAAAGAAAACACCCCAATGCGATCATTCCATTGAGTAATGCGTAAGGTAATTGTGTACGGAAGTGCTCATACTGTTCACACCCCGCTCCTGTCGACGACAAAATCGTAGTTTCAGAGATGGGAGAACAGTGATCGCCAAACAAGCCACCAGATAATACCGCACCAATACAAACCAACAGTGGTGCATCAATCGCGACGGCAGTTGGGATCACTAATGGCATCATGATGGCAAACGTCCCCCAAGATGATCCCGTAGCGAACGAGATAATACCGGCCAGTAAAAACGCAACCGCTGGCAATAACCAGTAAGGGAAACCGGCTTGAGCTTGTTCAGCAATGTATGCAGCTGCACCTAATTCTTTCCCAACCGAGCTAAGCGCCCAAGCCAATACCAGAATCACCGCCACTGACATCATGTTTGACATCCCTTTCAGATAAACCTGAATACCATCCGAAAGCTTTCTTACGCCATAAAACGCCATCAGCGCAATTAAAGTGAAGGCCGCGAAGAAATATGCAGAAGAAAGTGCAGCCCTAAACGTTGATCCTGCCACTTTTTGAAATGGAAAACCGTGTGGCACGAGGATGGTACATAGAACCACCAGCATAACGAGCAAAGGTGCCCATACAAAACTAGATTTTGCATTTTTATGCGTAAACACATTCATGAACTCCTGCACTTTCCCAAAGTCGGAGCCCTGCTCTGCTAGTTGCTCAGCCTTCGCCATCGGTCCGAAATCTAATTTGAAGAAAGAGACAATCGGCACAATCGCGATCGCAAGAAAGGCGTAAAACTGATACGGGATCGCACCAATGAAAGCATCCCAATCACTCATACTGACATTCAGGGCAGTAAACTCTTTTTGAATCAATCCCATGATGTAAACGCCCCATCCGATAAAAGGGATCAAGATTGCGACGGGAGAGGAAGTAGAGTCGATAATAAAAGCTAATTTTTGGCGTGATAATTTTAACTTATCAAATAAAGGGCGAAAAACAGGGCCAACAATCAGTGGTGTACCAAGGTCTGAGAAGAAAATAACCACACCACCGAACCATGCGGACAGTTGAGCTTGGCATTTACTCGCAACCCATTGAGTAACCTTTTTAGCAAACGCCACACCACCGCCAGATTTCTCCATCAAGGCAACAAAGCCACCAATAAAGACCAAGAGCAAAATGACGCCCGCATTGTAGCTGTCAGTTAATTGCGGCAGTAGATAGCTTTTCATCAATGCACTAAACGAGTCTAGTGGCCCTTTTTCGACAAATGTCCCTTCGAGCATAGCGACACCACTCACCACACCCGCGAATAAACCAACAACGACATTTCTTGTGGTCAGCGCGAGGAAAAGAGTAATAAGGATGGGAATGAGAGAGGTAACGTCAGCCTGTTCCATAGCAATACCATTTATGATAATTAAACAATTAAAATGAATATATATTTAATTTAACCGCACGTATATATCTCTCACGAAAAAGTTGGGCCTCCTCTTCACAAACTTGAAGTACAAAAAAACCAGCCCGAAGGCTGGTTCTTATAAACTCAACTGTCTAGAGGAAAATTATTCCCACTCGAAGATCAACGAGCACAAAATACATCTAAATAACAGCTAGTTAGAAATGCCACCTTTCTCGATACCATCATCTATACCATGCGCAGAATTTTTTTGATTTTTTGCGTCTCGTCGGCGTTTTAGTTCGGCTTTGGCCCAAATTGAAGATTCTTCCATATCGCGACGAAGTTCTTGTATCTCTTCAACACTAAGCCGTCGTGGACCTGAGGTAATTCTATCCATCTTGTGCCTCCAACTTGTCGCAGTACATTTTAAAACGCATCAAAACATGAGTTACTAACAAGAAATATTGGGGATATTTTTAGATTGTTTTTCATACACATCTTGAAAGCCATCAACACTGCCCAAAGATTATACAACGAGGAATAACCTCGTTAAATAAAAAGGATCAAATCATGGGTTTGAAACCAGGGCCAAAACCAATAGCCAAGTCGACCGGCAAGCCAGATCAACGTCGACGTGACAACAAAAAAACTCCAGGAAACACTCCCGGCTTAAAGCCAAGCAAATCCTCGACCAAGTAACGCTACCTCAATATCGAGTCAGTGTAAGTGATACTGACTCTTGTTGCTAAAACCCAAAACACGCTTTTGCCCCATTATAAGACAGAGTAAATACTCATTCATATCCTGTTTATTGGGTTTTGCCTTACTAAAAGTAATCCATTCTTCTAATGCTATTCGTT